>DAOUZV010000109.1 GCA_030665485.1 Chloroflexota bacterium
AACTTATCTCCAATCATAGCGATATTGACCCCATTGGGTCAATATCGCTAGTGTAAATAGCTTTCTGTTTTATTCTACCGCTTTTGTTTTCTTGACAAAACCCCAGGTATATCCAAGTGCCATGAGCAAAAGACGCGGAGCCAATATGGTAAGGATCAAGTTGGCAGAAAGTATGGGATTGTCCAACTTTAAGAACGCCAAAGAAAGGCCGCCAATGCCGATCAGTGTTCCCCCAACTGTTACACCAATGAATCCCGTTACCACTTTTTTGGCCCTAACCAGGAAGATGGGGACAAAGAATATGGTCAATCCGAATACTCCATGGAAAGTTGCCAGCGTAATAATACGTAAAGTCTTATAAGACTCATTATCGGCACCAATGTATCTGGTTAGAGTAATGGCAATAAGACCGACGATGGCAAAGATCAAATACCCTTTGGCATACTTACTATGGAATTCATAAACTAATCCTGTTGAAATGCCAATTGGGATTAAGGTTGTCACAACAATCACTTCTGGGTTTGGAAGGATATCATATCCATAAATAATGAGAAGCAACCCTGAGACTAATATAACAGCCATGGACGCAATATAGAGATAATTGTATATTGGATTACCCGCTCGCTTGGAATCTTGAATGAGCCTAACGATCAAATAGAGCGCCACCAAACCAGTAGCTCCAAGAACAATTTGATCAAATACAGTCATAGCATGGGTCATGACCTACCTCCTTTGTTAGGTTCATGTTAGCTTAACTATTCGCATGCATCTATGACCTAGATCATATATAAGTTTTATTACTGTTTTGCTCCACAGTATGGGCAATGCGGTGTTGATCTATCCAGTTTCTTGCCGCACTGACGACAGAATCCCTGACGTTTAGCCTTTTTCTTGGACATGCGAACCGGACGCCGCGCGGCAAGCGATTTTTGCTTGAATTTTCTTAACAGAAAGAAACCAACGGCAACCACCGCCAACACGCCGCAAACTATGCCCACTACCAGCAGTGTGGATCCGCCTGTGATATCAACAGATGGCCTTGGATCTGATTTGGTATAACTAATGTCAAACTGAAGAGGCGAATCTTCATCGACAATCAGGTTGTTGTAGCTGTAAGAGTGGAGAGGATAGACATCACCCCAAACATCTTCAGAAATGCGAATGCCAGGAGGCGAAATATCAAATTCAGTCGATGCACGTGGCTCCATAATTACAACCTCTATAGCATCAATGGGATACAGGAAGTTGAATTCATACTCAATCGCTTTGTCGGAGTTTCCGATGATTATGGGGGCATAATACTCAACAACAAACCTATTAGTTTCTATAGTAAAGGTGATTTCGTCCCACCCCGTTATGCTCGATGCTTCCCGCTGGGGATACGGATCACCGCCCTCAAAAGGATCGACATATCCGCCTCGGACATATTGTCCTTGAGCATTAAAATAACCTGCCGAATACATAAAAGCTACGTGTGGCACCAGGAACCTAACTGTTACCGGATAATCACTTGCCTCAACCCCTGTTATCTGTCCTCGAAGTATCACTAGAAGCAGTGGATCATCGAAGTGTGCCACGTCCGGCGGTATATCGTACTCTGGATATATTAGAAGCTGCACGTCAGTCAATCCGTCGGGTTCATCTTCGGGCAAAGCATGAGCCAGAGGTGCTCTTGCTACAAATATCAAGCCCATTGCTATTGAAATCAGTAAAAAGCGATAGATTTTGGTCATCAGTAAACTGCCCCTCCACAAAAGTCTATTATATATAAGTCTAAACCAGTGCCGTATAATCGTCAAATAATTGGTGCCAAGCGATCTTATTGAAGGGTAAATATGGCAAATGTTGTTGCCCGCCATGCAAGCATGTTAAAATTAGTCGGGCAAGTGGTAGCAAGCACGCGAATAATAGACATGCTTGAGATCAGACTGGACACTCCGACATCATAAAATTACTGAAACGCGGCAAAGTATGAATATCTGGATAGTGGCGCTCATCGTTCTTGTTTTGACTCTACCCTTTGGCTATTGGAAAGCCTCGGTGAAGAGATTCTCGCTACAGTGGTTTCTCTCGATTCATTTACCCATTCCCATAGTCGTTGCCCTGCGTATCGTCAGCGGGGTGGGCTGGGAGTTCATCACCTACCCTATATTGGTGGCAGCGTTTTTTGTCGGTCATTTTGCAGGAGGAAGGCTATATCACTGGTGGAGAAGGCACGCACAGGCCCCAGTTACCGCTTGTATCATCTGGAACATGGCGAAAGAGGTGAAGTTGCGGGCAAAAAAGTGATGCTTTCCAGATCTGTTTCTATCCGCCGAAATCTGGTTGCCTGGTTTTCCTGCTTCCCGACAAATAGGAAATAACCTCATCAAAACAAGCCTTGAACCAATATGTATAAACCTCGGGATTATCTTTAATACTCTTTCTCAACTCTTCTATATCTCTCCATTCCCAGTCACAGACTTCTTCCGGATCCGGAGTGGGTGCACCGTCCACTTCTCCCAGTAAAACGTGGTCATATTCATGTTCGAAAAGATTGTTTGAAAATTGTGTTCGATAGGTAAAACTGAATATCTCCTTGAGATCACAGTCAAAGCCCATTTCCTCCCTTAATCTTCTATGGGCAGCTTCCTCTATAAGCTCTCCGGGCCTTGGATGGCTACAGCAAGCATTTGTCCATAGGCCTCCAGAGTGATATTTTGTCCCCGCTCTTTTCTGAAGCAGCATCTCGTACTTGGAATTAACAATGAATACGGAAAATCCCCGATGCAGTTTCCCATCTTGGTGCGTCTTTATTATTTCGCCGATCCCAATCTCCTTGTCATTCATATCCACAATGATGACTTTGTCTTCTAACAAACGCTATTCCCTTTCTTTTGGGGAGCCCTTAAGCTGTTTTCGAACGTCCGGTCTACCGGTTAAATATTGTGTCCAAGTCTACAACTTCCTGCCGGGTGCCAACATAAGCTGTACAGAAAAGAGCTAATCAGCCGATAACTGCCTTTAAAAATAGAGAGGGTGAAACAGTTTTACCTATCCACCCTCTCTCAAAACGCCAACAATTTACCTTGGTAGCGCGCAACGGCACAGTTTAGCCAGTGTTAGTCCTTTCTTGAAACGGATAACGAAGTTTGCGATACAAACGCAGAATCGCTTGCTTGCGGGATGTTTCCAAAAGCACCGGTATCATCAGGATTACGCCCACCAGTATCATGAGCCCTCCCCCTACCATCAGGGGCACCCTGAGGACGTTGACCAGGTTGTATCCCTGCAACAGGTGTGAGCCGCCAACCCAGATCGGTGTGGTGATGGTGGTAATACCGGCTACGATAGCCGCGAGACCGCCTCCCGCTGACCCGGAGCCCTTCCCTCGCCATGGTGTGGTGAAGTCGACGTCAACTTTCTTGCGGATACTCGGCAGCCTCAGTATGAGGAACAACACCAAGGTAATGACAGTGATGTACAAACGCATAGAGGTAGGCATATTCATCAAATACTCAGCAAAACTGTCCTCATTCAACCAGCTGCTGTGGATGTTATGGACTAGGGCCATAACCGCGCCGATTCCCAGTGTAATCAATGCTCCCCTGTAAGCCCATTTGTGGCCGCGTACCAGGGCATATGTTACAACGGCACCGGCCGTCCCCAAACCCACGCCCACATAGACAAACACCTGGTATAGAGGCATAGAGGGGACGTAGACGGCGAATCGCACTCCGTACTGGTCCGCGCTATAGGCAATACACCCTGTGCCTACTCCTCCGAGTAAGGTAAAGGCTGCCGTCAAACCCATAGCCACAATCGCAAGCATCTTCAGTCGGTCTGCCATTTTCGAAGACATAGTTGTATCCTCCTTATGTTCCTATTATTATCGCCAGCATAGAGCTGAGCATGTATATTGAAGCGAGTTTAAATAGCACGAAATTCTTTTTGGGCGAGTTACGCATCATTGTCATCACGGTGAATCCCAGCAACAGTGCGCTCAGCCCGTACACGAAATACACGGAGCCCGGCGCGAGCCCGAGCAGGCGCGCGGTCAGCGCCATTACCACCACCGCTGCGGCGGTGGACATGCAAATAATGCGGCGGGCAGCCCGTACTCCGTGGGTATTGGGAAAAACCGGCACATCTGCCCGTCGATAATCAGCGGCATGTTTAATACTGAATGTTATGATGTGGATGGGGATCCAAAGCAACACCGCCATGGCGAGCAGCAGTCCAATCCGGTCAACCTGCCCCATGCCCAGAACACGGCCGGCGAGGATGGGCATCCCGCCGGCGATTCCGCCCAAGGCGATGGACCATGAAGTACGCCGCTTGAGCCACATAGTGTAAATCACGACATCAAAGAAAAG
>DAOUZV010000065.1 GCA_030665485.1 Chloroflexota bacterium
CCCCGTCGAGATCGTTGCCGCCCAAATCCTTGCCCGATTCCAATAGTCTAACAGTCTTTAATAGCTGAACCGAGTCCAAATCAAAAACGCCCTTGGCCTCCTTGTGATCGCCCACTGGAACTGCATCGCCGGTAAGGCACAGCACATTATCCACACCTATGTAGTTGGCAAACAGCAAGTCTGCCTGAAGCGCTATGCGGTTGCGATCGCGGCAGGTCATCTGCAGTATCGGTTCGACCCCTTTTTCTTTTAGCAGAAGGCATCCACCGACCGAGGGGAAACGCATCACCGAGCTCTGATGGTCGGTCACGTTTATAGCATCTACCGAATCTTTGATAAGATCAACATGATGCAGCATCTGCTCAAGATTGGTGCCCTTGGGCGGACCCACCTCGGTAGTTATTACGAACTTGCCAGAATTTAGTGCTTGCTTAAACTTTGATACCATAACCGCATCCCCCATCTTTAGGTTATCTTTACTACTCTTGGCCGTGGCACCACCTGGTTATTCTTGGGAGGTTGATATTTTTTCATCAGCTCCAGCCTCTTCTGCTCAGCCAGCCTGCTATGTATAAGAGTCCAAGCACAGTCCCTGTTCTTATCCACCTCGCACTTGCCATCATTGGTGCCGCCGCATGGGCCATTTAGCAGACTCTTATGACAGGCAGTAATGGGACATATACCCGCCGTCTCACCCAACACACACTGGCCGCACTGATCACAAACCTCATGATACTCTCCAAGTTTGTCCTCAAGCCCGATAAACAGTGTATCCAGAGCAGGAATAACCGGCTTTTTGATATACATGCTGATTCTGTGGACACCTAAAGCGCAGGACATCACTAAAATGGCGTTGGCGCTGTCAATAGCCAATTTGTTCTGCTCGAGCGTATCGGAGGTCATATCATCGCAGGCAGTGGGAATAACGATAGTTCCGGTAACCAGTTTGTCCATTGCCTCAAGGGACTGCTTCATGGCAGCCACCTCGTCTACGCCACCAGTTTTGGTCATGGTGGCGCAGGTGCCACAGCCAGCTATAAATACACGATCCAAACCTTCGAGTAATTGCTGTATTTCCTCTACTGGTTTTTGCTTGGTAATAGATTTCATAGCTAATCCTCCATTAACTCTCTAGATCGCATCTGAGGCATCTTTTTGCCTCCTCTCTAGCTTGTTGCTCAGACAGCACCAATTCTGTTTCCTTAAAGCTTGTTTTTCTTTCTTCAACAGATAGGCCAGGTATTTCAGGCCTGGACCTGGGTTCCCAGGTCTCTTCGCCTTCCTCCTGCGGGGTCTGCTCAAGCTCTTTCTGTACAATATCATCCTTGGTATCGTACATGATCACCCGCGACTGCTCACCCTTGAAGTACTTATCTATAGCCAGCGCAGCTCGTCTACCAGAAGCGATAGCTTCTATAAGCATTCCCGGGCCGGATACGAAGTCGCCACCGGCAAACACGCCATCGACGCTGGTGGCAAGCCTGTTATCATCAACAGCCAATCGTTCCCACCTGGTGCGCTCAAGAGCGCTTTCTCTGGGCAAAAACGACAGGTCAGGAGCCTGACCCACAGCGGCAATTACCGTGTCAGCCTCCGCAAAGAACTCCGAACCGGGTATGGGCACAGGGCGGCGACGGCCGCCTGCGTCTGGTTCACCCAGTTGCATGCGGGTACACTGAAGCCCTGTAACCATCCAGTTATCACTCTCAATACGAGTGGGGCTCACCAGGAAGTTAACATTGACACCCTCGGCCAGAGCCTCATCGTACTCCACTTCTGTAACCGGCATTTCCTCACGCGAGCGGCGGTAGAATATGGCAACCTCGTCAGCTCCTAAACGTATAGCGGTGCGAGCAGCATCCAATGCCACGTTGCCACCACCGATAATAGCAACACGGCGACCGACTTGAACCTGTTTGCCGATTTTGACATCTCTCAAAAACTTGAGGCCGTAATAGAATCCCTCAAGGTCCTCAAGTTCACCGGGGATGCCCACCTGCTGGCTCCTCTGAGCACCAGCGGCGATAAATACGGCGGCATAGCCTTCTTTTTTAAGGTCATCAACGGTGAAATTGGTATTGATGGGCGTGTTGTACTTTATTTCAACACCGCGTTTGGCGATATAATCTATCTCTTTTTCGATTATTTCTTTTGGTAACCGGAATTCGGGGATAGCCACAGAAAGCATTCCACCGCCGACCGGCAATGCCTCATAAACCGTCACCGCATACCCCTCTCTGGCAAGGAAGTATGCACACGACAATCCACTTGGTCCTGCTCCTACCACCGCCACCTTTTTATCGCTGGTTACCGAGAATGGCTCGGGATCGGGAAGATCATTTACGTGATCGAAATACCAGTCGGCGGCATAGCGCTTGAGTGCCCTGATATCAATGGACTCATCAAGCTCACCCCGCCTGCATCTGTACTCACAAGGATGGCTGCAAATGCGTCCGCATATGGCCGGAAACGGATTCCTATCCCTGATGGTTTCCACAGACTCGAGGTACTCCCCTGCTGCGATATGGGCCACATATTTAGGGACATTGATCCCAGCCGGGCAGGTATGTTGACAGGGAGATATCATCAACGCGTCACAGGCAGCAGATGGGCACTTCTTCTCTCTGATGTGTGCCTCATATTCATCTCTGAAATACTTTAACGTGGTAAGAACTGGATTGGGGCTGGACTGACCCAGCCCACAGAGCGAGCAATCCTTGACTGTTTTAGCAATATCTAAAAGCATATCTATGTCACTGTCTGCACCTTTGCCCTGTGTAATTCTGGTTAAAATTTGAAGCATTTGACGTGTACCGAGGCGGCATGGGCTGCACTTACCACATGACTCAGCCTGAGTGAAGCTCAGGAAGTACCTGGCCATTTCCACCATACAGGTGGTATCATCCAGCACCACCATGCCACCGGAGCCCATAATCGAGCCCAGATCTTTGAGCGTTTGATATTCTATCGATGTATCAAGGTAGCGGGCCGGGATACATCCGCCGGAGGGACCACCTGTTTGAATCGCCTTGAAGCTTTTTCCGCGTGGTATGCCACCACCGATGTCAAAAACGATGGTTGATATAGAGGTGCCCATGGGTACCTCAACCAAACCGCTGTTGGATATCTTGCCGGAAAGGGCGAACACGGTTGTACCTTTGGCATCATCTGTACCTATTTGCGCATACCAGTCTCCGCCTTTATCGATTATCACCGGAACGGTGGCCAGCGTTTTGACATTGTTGATGATGGTTGGCTTTCCATCCAACCCGGATTGCGCCGGATACGGCGGCTTGGGACGCGGCATGCCGCGTTTGCTCTCTATGGACGCGATAAGAGCTGTCTCCTCGCCGCAGACGAATGCCCCGGCACCCTCTTTGATCTCTATATCAAAACTGAAACTTGAACCAAGTATGCTCTTACCTAAAAAGCCCTTTTCTCTGGCCTGCTCAAGCGCTATTTGAAGACGCTCAACCGCCAACGGATATTCAGCACGCACATAGACATACCCCTGACTTGCACCTATGGCATAGGCAGCTATGGTTAATCCTTCAATTAGCGCATTGGGATCGGCCTCGAGAATGGAACGATCCATAAAGGCTCCGGGGTCGCCCTCGTCCGCATTGCATATCATGTATTTGGGCTCGCCTGCGGCATCGTGGCAGCCCTGCCATTTGAGCCAGGTGGGAAACCCAGCTCCGCCGCGGCCCCTTAAGCCCGAGTTTTTGACCTCTTCAATAACTTGCTGCGGCGTCATCTCGGATACCGCTATTTTTAGTCCGTTATAACCACCCCTAGCGATACATTGATCTATAACTTCAGGGTTGATGTGGCCGCAGTTGCGCAGAATAATCCGCAACTGTTTGGCGTAGAACTTCATTTCTGCATACTTAGGAACAGTGTCTCCTGAAGCCGAATCGCGGTAAAGCAGCCTCTCTACATATTTACCGTCACGCAAATGCTGTGTAACAATATCCTTGGCATCTTCAGGCTGCACCCCTATGTAAAAAACGCCATCCGGCTCAACTACCACGCTGGGCCCATGATCACATAGCCCGTGTCCGTGACACCCGCTTTTCTCTATGGTGGCATTAGGTATATCCTGACCAATAATCTGATCCCTAATGGCATCATAAACAGCGCCGGAGCCCATAGATAAACACGGCGTTTCTTGGCACACAAATACTGTGCGATGATCCTTCATGCTACCCCTCGTTTTTTTTGAGCACCTGCTCTACCCTCTTCGGATTCACATTGCCATACACAGTGCCCCCCACAACCAGATTGGGAGCCAGCGCGCACACCCCGATGCAGGCAACCGTCTCCAGCGTATACTCCAGATCATCGCTGGTTTCTCCCTCATCAAGTTCCAGATGTTGTTTGACCAGTTTAAGTATTGTCTTACCACCGCGGACATGGCATGCGGTCCCACGACAAACTCTGACCACGTTCTTGCCACGAGGCTCGGTGTAGAGTTGTTCATAGAAAGAAATTATTCCCTGCACCTGGCTGGGATAAAGGCCCACCGCCTTGGCTATAATAGGTATGGACTGTGGCGGTATATGGCCAATTTCGTTCTGCAACCTTTCAACCAGCGGGATAACTGGCCACTTGTCCTGGCAGCACTCATCGATGATTGACCTAACCTGCCCCATATCGACTTCAGGCGCTTTGGCTTTACGCATCTGATACCACCTTTTCTACTCTCACATTGCAGACTTTGGTCAAAGGCGTTTTCGTTTCCTCGTCTAACATTATGTCAAATAACATATTTGCTGAGCCGTTTTGCAGCATCATTGGCAAGAAAATTGTTCCACTCAGAACAGAATCACTTACTTTGGCATTAACTATGAGCTCGGCTATCGGCGAAGTTACTTTCACTTGCTCATCATCAGCTACACCCAGCTTTTCGGCATCTTCGGCTGAAATTTGAACAGAGGCATCTGAAACATATCTTTGCAGTCGATTTGAGTGGGAGGTTCTGGTGCCACTGCCAAGACTATATAACGTAGCACCGGTTAGCAGTTTATATGGGTAATCTGTATTGACACTTTTCTCTAAAGCAGGGTTTCCGACCGGATAAAAGCTGGGAAAGCCGCCACTTGCCTTATTACTTTCAGCATGCTTCATCTCCCAGTCAACAAGCTCGCTCTCATACAGCTTGTCCAAACCTGTATAACCCTTGTACGTTAGTACCAATGTCTCGATTTCATCCGATACTTGACGCAGGGAAGAAAACGGCATCAGACTGCCCATCTTCTCTGCAAGCTTAAGGATTATTCGCCAATCCGGCAGGCTGCCACCTATAGGCTCAATGGCAGCATTTAATCTACCTACCCTGCCCTCGAAATTGGTGTAGGTGCCGTCTTTTTCAGCAAAACTTGATGCCGGCAACACAACATCTGCCAGTTCAGCAGTACGGGTTAAAAACATGTCCTGAACCGCAAGAAACTCAAGTGAGGACAGGGCCTTCTTTACACGCTGGCTATTGGGAAAAGCTGACATGGGGTTTTCGCTCACAATCAACATGCCCTTGATTGCACCTTGTTCTATTTGTTCTATCATTTCCAAGGCAGTTAGTCCCGGCTTTGATGGCAAACTCACTTCCCATACCTGTTCAAAAGCGCTTCTTGCGTCAGCATCCGATACATCTTTATATCCCGGCAAAAAGTCTGGTAAAGCGCCCATATCGCAGGCGCCGCAATCATTATTTTCTTTATCAAGTGCGTAAAGCCCTCCGCTGTGTCCTACATGACCAGTGAGCATCGCCAAATTTATCAAGGCCCTGACACCATCTACACCATTCGCATGCTGCGTTAAACCGGTGCCCCACACAATCGAAGCCTGTGTAGCTTTGGCATATAAACGAGCAGCTTCATCTAACTGCTTCGCCTCGATCCCACAGACAGATTTCACATGTTCAGAACTATACTTATTGAGAGAGGTTTTGAATGAATCGAAGTTGTCCGTTCTTCTTGTAACGTATTCCTCATCCATGATCTGGTCATCAACGATTACTTTGGCCATACCGCTGAGCAAAGTTGCATCGGTTCCGAAATTGGGGCGTATCCAGACATGAGCAAAAGAGGCAAGGGCTGTTTCTCTAGGGTCGATCAATATGAGCTTTGCGCCCTTATATTTAACAGCACGCTTGATAGCATATGAAACTATTGGTGTCGATGCATCAGGATCCGCGCCGATCATAATGATAACTTCAGACTGTTCCAGAGCAGATAGATCATTGTTAACACCAGCAAATCCGATGGTTAAGACTAAGGCAGCCCGGTTTGCAGCACTAACCAAACGAGCTCCACTGTCTATGTTATTTGTACCGAGCACTCCTCTGGCAAATCTCTGCAGCAGGTAATTTTCCTCATTGGTACATTTAGATGAACCGATAACAGCTAGGCTGTCAGGCCCATAGGATGCCTTTATTCGTTTGAGCTCATCAGACACTTTGCCCAAAGCCTGCTCCCAGGACGTTTGCTCCAACCCTTCATCCTGTTTCATTAAGGGGGCAGCCAATCTATCAGCGCTGTGAACGAAATCGTTGCAACATGTACCGTTAACACACAGCGTACCCTGGTTAACACCTTGGCCGCCCGGTATAACTCTGATTATTTGATCATCCTTGACCTCTAGGTTGATATCACATCCACAGCC
>DAOUZV010000163.1 GCA_030665485.1 Chloroflexota bacterium
TGCCATAGCCACGCAGGATCATAGCTTTATAGACTGTATCAGCGCGCTCGTAGCTATGCACCAGCAGGCTTCCCCCCACCCAGGCCAGTGTGCGCAACCCTCTTATGCTGAAATTCTTGCTCCTAAAACCACGTATCTTCATCGAGACGCGCATCCTTCTTAAATCATCGCCGAGTTCGTTCAGATATCGAAATGTGAGCAGCACCATATCAGCCAGAAACGTCGGCAAACGCAACGCCCGCATCGCCTTTATCGTTTTCAGAAAAGGAGACGTGCCAAAAAGCACCAGTACTACGGTTAAAATGGATACAAATCTGATAGCGATGAGCAGTGCGCTGTAAAGCCCCTCTTTGTGCAAATCAAACGGGCCCAGGCTGGCCACAACGTCTCCCTCCGATAGTAAGATGAGAATAAGAACGATGGCCAGCAAAAAAACCGATGGGTATCTCATACGCTTCAGCCAGAAGATAACCGGCAATCTGGAAAGAGTGTATATCGCGGCAGTTGTCGCCAGCATGGCAATTAGCATGCGCAAATCCCGTACATAGGCAAAGGCAAACACCAGTACCAGAAACCCTATCAGCTTGAGCCGCACATCCCACTTTTGAATCAGTGATGCGCGATCACTATGCTCGTCTATTCCAAACATCAAACGCCATCCAAAATCTGGGGCCTTACCCTATGTAAAAATACGGCCAGCATCGCCGTAATCGTCCCTTCAATGACAAGCAAGGGCAAGTTACTTATAACCAGCGCATAGATTGCAGTGCGCTGGCCCATCTCCGATAGATTGGCCGATATAAACGATACTGCAATTAAAACATACAAGGCCAGCGATATAGCTACGGCAATAGCACCGGCAATAAACCCGAACACGGCCGTTTTGGCACGACCTTCACCTCCGCCTGTCTTTCGCAAGCGAAACACATAGAAACTTACTATTGCCGGCAATCCCATTATCACCGCGTTAACCCCCAGCGTGGTAAGCCCCCCATGCCCAAACATAACCGCCTGAAAAAACAGCCCTATGAGTATTGCAGGCAAAGCGAAATATCCCAATACAGCCCCCAGTAGGCCATTTAACACCAGATGCACGCTGCCAATGGGCAGCGGAATACTTATCAAAGAGGCTACAAAGAATGCGGCAGTTAGCAGAGATGCCTTGGGTACATCCTCCCTCGGGTTTTCTTTTTTATTGATTTTGCGTATGGAATACCATGTTGCCGCCGCGGTAATCGCATAGCCCCCGGCAATTGCCGGCAATGTTAAATAGCCCTCAGGAATGTGCATTCGCCTCTCGCTTTCTCCTGAAGTACAACGCCGTGCCGATAATCCCCCAGATAACACACGCTGACATAAGTACGATCTGCAGCGTTGAAAAACCGCCTATCCCGCCCGATGCGGACACGTTTTCGCCGACTGTCACATACATAAGATGCGAGTGATCGTGGTTTATCCTCACCTTCCAATCGCCCGGCTTCGACATATCCGGCGCAAAGCTGTATTTCCCCTGCGCATCGCAGGTGCCTTGATCATAAACCGTGATCAGATCCGGCTCATATACTATTACCTCGGCACCCGCCATCGGCCCGTCGTTATCAGCAGCGGTTATCTGCACCTCTACACTGCTCTCATATGTAATAGTCGCCGCATGTGCACCGGCCTTGGCCGGCAAAGCAAAAGTAGCCACTAGTAATCCCATATATAAAATTAGCCTCAATTTAAATCTCATCGATTTTCTCCGGTACTAGATTTGTTCGCAGTGGCTGTGCCCTTCGCCCACATGGCCCAGCGTAGGCAACATGTCAACCAGTTTTTGATAAGCACCAGCGTCCATACTTGCCCGTATTTGAGTCATGTTCATATCCAAAACGCCAGCAGTCGACAGATCGGCAAAGGGCTGAAAGCCGGGTGCGCCGATATTTAATGTGTCATCCAACGCGGTATCGCCATCGCCGAATATATGGTCAAAGTGGAAAGTCATCTCCAATTCAGCGGTCACACCCTCCGCAACTATGCCCTTAAAATCATCTCCCAGATACTCGCCCGCCAGATACGCATATTCGTTATCGATCTTAATAGTAAAGTCGATCGTCTGGCTGTCCTTCTCAGCTGTGCCGATCATCAGCAGCGAATACCCGTCGGCAGTCCCTTCCGTAGCCTTGAGCACCTTCCATGAAATGGCGTTGTAATATCCCACCTTCGCGTTTTGTGGTTGACCGACAACAATCGTATCCGCGTCGATCCCGCCTTGCGCCAAGTCAACCGTATGTGTGCCGCCGAGCCCTACTGTCACCTTGGCATTTATCTCTGTACTGTTATCGGGGGCATACGGCGGATCGGCCTGATAACCGGCAACTTCCGCCAGATTTATATACAAGTGCTCAAACTCGATATCCCAGCCATCCTTGGACTCAAATCCTTCGCGTATGAAGTCTTCACCATTGGCGCGGAACTCCAGCGTGCCCGTAGCACCCCTACATCCCACCGAGCATAGCACTAAAAGCGATATTGCAAGTGCGATTACAAAAGCAAAAGCCCCTTTATTCATAGTGTTCTCCTCTTCAACTCTAACGATAATCCATGCACTTGCAAGCGTTTGCAATAAAATACTACCACTTATAGCTGCTTGTTGCAAGTATTTGCACTAGCGTATTATCGCGTGACCTGCCCTAAAAAACTGATCTGGGTAAGACGTTAGGCACACTGAAGAACTGATTGAGCCTTAAAAAGAAGTCCTTTTGGAACACCCTGTTTCCTGCCGTTCCACGAAGCTAAGTTGAACATCCCCTTTTAATAATGAAATGTGGAGTTACAATTGACTAGCGTATAACGTCTATTATACGCGAGGTTTATAGGTGCGTTTGCTTAACAAAAGGAGGCTGAAAATCAGCCTCCTTTGAATTTTGGACAGTATTTATTGACTATTCGACGACGGGTATTATCACCTCATAATCGCTGGTATTGAGCGTACCTAGATTTACAGTATTCTGGTCCAGCGGCTGTATTTTTGCAT
>DAOUZV010000170.1 GCA_030665485.1 Chloroflexota bacterium
ACCCAATCTTCCACCCAAGGCACTGCCAAAGATAATGATCCCCACCACCGCCGGCACCGGCAGCGAGTGGAGCCGGCTGGCGCTGCTTTCCGATGAAACCGACGGGCGGAAAAAGGCGCTGCGTGGGATGAATCTCTTCCCAGACGCGGTGATTGTCGACCCCGAGCTAACGCTGGGCTTGCCGCCCAGAGTCACCGCGGATACCGGCATGGACGCGCTAACGCACGGCATAGAGGCCTATACCAGTGAAACGGCGCACCCCATCGGCGACATCTTTGCGGAATCGGTGATAAAACTGGTATCGGCCAATCTGCTGCGTGCATTTAGCAGCGGTGGCGATATCGAAGCCAGGTATAATCTATCCATCGCCGCCTCGCTGGGCATGGCGGCACTAACCGTAGAGGGCGGCGGGCTGGCCCATATGATAGACGGGTCCATAATCTCCAGGGCTCATATAAGCCACGGTGCGGCGCTGGCCATAATCATGCCGCATGTAATGGAATTCAACCTGCCGACGCATACGGAAAGATACGCCAGGCTGGCGACCCTGATGGGAGCAAAAATAAGCGGGCTCTCTTTGGACGATGCAGCAAAGCTGTCGGTGGGAACATACAAAAAACTGTGCAAAGATCTGGGCATGAAACAAAGGCTGCGCGATGTCGGCATGAGTAAAGACGACCTTGCCGCAATCGTAGAAAACGTGGCAAAATTCGCTGGTCCCAGACTGGCCCCCTTCAAGCGGGAAGATGTGGCAGCCATACTCAACGCCGCATTATAAAACAAAAGTATTTAGATTTTAGGAGAATTATGGCAAAAAAGCCGTTCTACTACGGGGGGCAGGCCGTCATGGAGGGTGTGATGATGCGCGGCGAAAAGCATTATGCCATTGCCGTGCGCCAGGAAAACACAGAGATAACCACTATCACCAAAAGCCTGCCCAATATCTCCAACGGCCGGCTGCGCAAAATACCGTTTATTCGGGGGATTATCGCGCTGATTGAAGCCCTCATAATTGGCGTTAAAGCCTTAATGTACTCCGCCGACGTTTCCATGGGCGAGGAGGAGATAAAAGGCAAATCAGCGGTACTGTGGTTTTCGCTGCTGATCGGGATGGTGCTTGCCATAGGATTATTTGTCGCCATACCGCTGCTTATAACCAATTACGCCGTGGAGCCTCACTTCGAATCCAGCATCCTGATCAACGTATTAAATGGTCTGGTGCGTCTGGTCATCATAATCACCTATATGTGGGCTATCGGCTATCTACCGGATATACGCCGCGTGTTCGCCTACCACGGCGCCGAGCATAAGACGATAAACGCCTACGAGGACGGCGCGGCGCTGGAAGTATCCGAGGTGAAGAAATACAGCACGGCGCACCCCAGGTGCGGCACCAGCTTCATGCTGGTGGTACTGGTGCTTGCCATAATCGCCTATATGTTTATCGGGCGCCCTGCCATTTATCTGCGCTTTGCGTATCAACTGGCACTGCTGCCGGCCATCGCCGCCGTCAGCTACGAGTTGATACGCCTCAGCGCTCGCCGCAATAAAAATCCGGTAGTAAAAGCACTGCTGCTGCCGGGAATGTTCATCCAGAGGCTCACCACACGGGAGCCGGACGATGAGCAGATTGAGGTGGGAATAACTGCACTGAAAACGGTTTTTGATGCCGAAAAAACGCAAGATACAGGAGAGGGTAATGTCTGATGTAATTGCCAAGGTCATATCGCAAAAAGGCCACTGTGCCATTGGACATACGGTTGGGGATGAGTATGTGATCGGGGAAAAGACTCCCGAGGGCATATGCGCCTTCGCATACTATGCCATGTTCCCCTTTGCATCGGTGCTGCAGTACGGCGGCAAGTTCCCCTGGTCAAAAGATGAGAACGTAGTAACCGTCGCCTGCCCCGACGGGCACAACCCGGTGGAGTTCCTTCTGACCAGAATCACTTAGCATCTTTTTGACTAAAATCCAGCGCTGTCGAGTTCATACAATAGCGCAGCCCCGTCGGCTGCGGGCCGTCTTCAAACACGTGGCCTAAATGCGCGCCGCATTTTTTGCAGAGAACCTCCACCCTTACACCATCACGGTCGGGTACCAGTTCAAGGCTGTCTTCGGAAACAGGAATATAGTAGCTGGGCCAGCCAGTGCGGGAATCATACTTGGCATCCGAGCTGAAAAGAGGATTGCCGCAGCTCACACAGCGATATATGCCATCACCCTTGTAATTATAGTACTTGCCGGTAAACGGGGGCTCGGTGACCTTCTTGCGAGTAACCAAATACTGCTCAGTGGTAAGATGTTCTTTCCACTCCTTGTCGCTTTTAATGACCCTGTTTTCCATTTCCGGCTCCTTGATGCAAAGTGCGCAGATTTATGGTTGCGTCACTCTAACATTCATATCTAAAAACTGTCAACCAACGAACGGATAATCAAGTGTTTCCTCGTATAGCATAATACTCTCGGAATATGCTATAATTTAGGCAACAATGCGATTTTACGGCAACTAGCTTGCTTAGGTAATGAAAAGGAGGTTTCCAGTGGGCCTGATCGAGAACTATATAGAGAAACGTAAAAAGATTTTGGCAATGTCAACTCCTGAGGCCATCGAAAAGCGCCACAGCAAGGGACAGTGGACCGCCAGAGAAAGACTGGATTATCTGTTTGACGAAGGCACTTTCACCGAGATAGGGCTGTACGTTAAGCACAGGACCACTGCTTTCGGTCTGGACAAAAAAGAGATCCCGGCAGAGGGTGTAGTTACCGGATACGGTAAGGTAAACGGCAGATACGTCGTCGCCTTTGCCGAGGACTT
>DAOUZV010000106.1 GCA_030665485.1 Chloroflexota bacterium
TGCCGATGCGCACCTGGCCGAAGTCGGCTCGGATTACTGCGCCGGGCCACACGCTGGAGTACGGGCCTATTTCCACATCACCCACAATATAAGCCCACTCACTGATAAACGCTGTTTCGTGTATCTTGGGCGTTTTGCCATTAAACTCCTTAATCAACTATCTCCTCCTCGTGTCTGCCTCATTATACTATCAGTTGCAACCGTAGCGTCAAGCATTGCTGGCCCGTTTGGGTTTGTGTTAGACTTTAGTGACGATTTTATAGGGGTGTGGCACGATGAAAAAGGGACGGGTGTTTTCTGGCGCAAGGCCTACGGGACAGCAGCACATCGGCAACTATCTGGGCGCTATTCAGAACTATGTGGCGCTGCAGGACGAGTACGAGTGTGTCTACTGCATCGTCGATATACATGCGCTGACCACGCTTGATGATACTCATCTGTTGCAGGCCAATATCCGCGAGATGGCGCTGGACTGGCTGGCGGCGGGGATCGACCCGGAACGCAGCATCATGTTCGTGCAATCCCACGTGCCGGAGATAACCGAGCTTTTCACCTACATGGGCATGATCACCCCCATGGGCTGGCTGACTCGTGTGCCCACGTTTAAGGAGAAGGTGAGGATGCACCCCGACAACGTCAACTACGGCCTGCTGGGCTACCCGGTGCTGATGGCGTCAGATATCATCCTGTATAAGGCCGACACCGTTCCTGTGGGCGAGGATCAGCTGCCGCACCTGGAGCTTACCCGCGAGATAGTGCGCCGCTTCACCTCGATATTCGGCGAGGTATTCCCGGAACCCAAGGCCAAGCTTACCGAAATACCTTTGATTATCGGCCTTGACGGTGCCAACAAAATGAGCAAGAGCCTGGACAACCAGATAGACATTGCCGCTACGCCGGAGGAGACGATAAAGCGCGTATCAACCGCCTACACCGACCCCACGCGCATACGCAGGAGCGACCCTGGCCACCCCGACACCTGCAACGTCTACACGCTGCATGGCGCATTTACCAAGATTATAGCCCCCGACAAATATGCTCCCATAGAAGAGGCGTGTAAGAAAGCAGAGGTTGGCTGTGTTGCCTGCAAGAAGCTGCTGGGCGAGAGTATCAACGAGTACCTGCGCCCCTTCCGCGAAAAACGTGCTGAGATTACAGGGCGCAAGAGCTATCTTGAGGAAGTGCTTGCCGACGGCGCCCGCCGAGCGTCTGCGATAGCCAAGGAGACGCTACACGAGGTTAAGGAGAAGATGGGGCTGGCTTAGGCGTTGGTTATCCGCTATGCTTCTTAACGAAGCGGTCTATGCGTTTCAGGGCTTCCTCTATGTCGGGCAGAGCGACGGCGTAGCAGCAGCGTATGTGCCCGTCACCGCATTCGCCGAAAACGGAGCCGGGCACCACAACAACATGATCTTCCAAAAGCAGCTTTTCGGCAAACTCGTCGGATGTTAGCCCGGTCGACTTAATGGAGGGAAACGCGTAGAATGCGCCTTTAGGCATGTGGCACTCAAGACCGATATCGTTCAGCCCGTTAACTATTACACGGCGGCGGCGGTTGTAATCATCCACCATCTCAACTACCGAGTCCTCGCCGTTTTTAAGCGCCTCTATAGCGCCTATCTGGCTCATGATGGGAGCACACATCATGATGTACTGGTGCACCTTCATCATGGCTTCGATTACATTTGGTATGGCGGCAACGTAGCCCACGCGCCAGCCAGTCATGGCGTATGACTTGGAAAAGCCGCCGCAGGTGATGGTGCGCGCTTTCATGCCGGGCAGGCTGGCAAAACAGGTGTGCTCGCCGTCATAAACAAGCCTGTCGTATATCTCGTCGGATATGACGGCCAGATCGTTCTTTTCAACAAGTTTGGCTATCTTGAGCAGCTCGTCCTTTTCTATAACAGCGCCGGTTGGGTTGTTGGGATTGCCCAGCAGTACGGCTTTGGTTTTGGGCGTTATGCGCTTTTCTATCTCCGAGGCTTTTAGCTCGAAGTCATTATCCATGGTGGTGGGGACGGTTACGGGAACTCCGCCTGGCATGATGATGCAGGGTATGTAGGCCACGTAGGTGGGATCGCCGACGATGACCTCGTCGCCAGGATCGATCACAGCGCGCATGGCTATGTCCAGCGCCTCGCTGGCACCGGAGGTGACGATTATCTCACTCTTGGGGTCGTAATCAATTTTATAGCGATGGTTTAGATGTCGACTCAGCTCCTGCCGCAGCTCGAGAAGGCCGTAGTTGGAGGTGTACATGGTGTAGCCTTTTTTAATCGAGGAAATGGCCGCCTCGCTGATGTGCCACGGGGTGACGTAGTCCGGCTCGCCCACGCCGAGCGATATGATGCCGGGTACGCCCGCCGACAGGTCGAAGAACCTGCGTATGCCCGACGGCGGTATGTTTGTGGCTCTCTGCGAGATTATGTTGCGGCGCTTATCTGCCATGTATGCTCCTTATAGATTTACGAGGTCACCGTCAGACGATGAATGCCACCCCTGTCATCGTAGATGACGCCGTCTTCCTTGTAGCGCTTCATCAAAAAGTGGGTTGCCGTGCCCTGTACCCCGTCTATGGGCGACAGCTTGTTGGTGACGAATGCAGCTATGTCCTGCATGGTCTTGCCTGCCACCAGCAGCGCCAGATCGTAGGTACCGGATGCCAGGTATGCCGAACGCACCTCGGGAAACCTGTATATCTCCTCGGCGATGGCCTCGAAGCCGACGTTTTTCTGCGGCTGCACCTTGACCTCGATGATGGCGTCGACCTCTTGCTCACCCGCCTTGGCCCAGTTGACCACCGTCTTGTACCTGACGATTGTGCCGTCTTTCTCAGCCTGCGCTATTACCGTTTTGACCTCATCGACAGACTTGTCGGTCATGGTGGCTATTTTTTCGGGCGTGGTTCTGGCATCGTCTTCCAGCGCTTTCAGGATGTTTTTCATGGCGTTACACCTCTTACCTTTTGTGGGTTCGTGAAATTACGACCGTACGCACATTATAGCAGCAAAGATATGGTAATAGGAATAGTTTGAGACAAGAAATTATTGCAGTACGTAGTTTGAGGGTAGATTTTACTTAAGTGCTGGCTTTTTGGTATGCCAGTCGGTGGCTTGTTCGTAGGCGTGGGCGATGTGCAGTATGGTTTCCTCGTCGAAGGACTTGCCCAGTACCTGCAGTCCCACCGGCAACCCGCCCACAAAGCCTCCGGGAACGGAGATGCCGGGTATTCCGGCGATGTTTATGGGCAGTACGCACACGTCGCTCAGGTACATCTGCATGGGGTCATCCGTCTTTTCGCCTATCTTAAACGGCACCGTGGGTGATGTTGGAGTAACCAATGCGTCGTATTTACTGAAGGCTTGGTTAAACTCCTCCCATATCAGCCGGCGCAGTGACTGTGCCTTTTTGTAGTAGGCATCGTAGTAGCCGGCGGAAAGGGCGTAGGTGCCTATCATGATGCGCCGTTTTACCTCTGCGCCGAATCCGTCCTCACGGGTTTTCCCCATGATGTCCCACATGCTGTCGCCCTCTCTGGCGCGATGGCCGTACTTGGTGCCGTCGTAGCGGGCCAGGTTGGCTGAGGCCTCCGCTGGAGCGATGAGGTAATACGTAGCTAGAGCATAGTCGGTCAGCGACAGTGATACGTCCCACTCTACGATGGCGCCGAGCTCCTCCAGCTTCTTGATAGCCTGCTCAATTACCTTTTTTACCTCTGTTTGCATGGAGTCTACGAAGTATTCTTTGGGTATGCCGATGCGCAGACCCTTGATGTCGCCAGTCAACGCTTTGGTATAATCGGGAACGGGCACGTTTACCGAGGTGGAGTCGTTGGGGTCGTATCCGGCGATTGCGTTGAGTACCAGCGCCGCGTCGGTTACATCCTTGGTTATGGGCCCTATCTGATCCAGCGAGCTACCGAAGGCCACCAGCCCGAAGCGAGATACCCTGCCATAGGTTGGTTTGAGACCCACCACACTGCAAAAACCGGCGGGCTGGCGTATGCTGCCGCCCGTGTCCGAGCCCGTTGCGTACAGCGCCTGATCTGCTGCAACCGCCGCCGCCGAACCTCCACTGGAGCCGCCGGGCACACGTGTGTAATCCCATGGGTTTTTGGTAACGCCGAAGGCCGAGTTTTCCGTGGAAGAGCCCATGGCAAACTCATCAAGGTTGGCTTTGCCCACCATCACCATGCCGCTGTCTTTGAGTTTTTTTACCACAGTTGCATCGTACGGCGGAACAAAATTTTCAAGCATTTTGGAAGAACATGTCGTTCGTATGCCGATAGTGCACATGTTGTCTTTGATGGCGGCGGGTATGCCCGTCAGCGGGGTTGTATCGCCAGCTTTAATACATTTATCGGCTGCCTGCGCTTGCTGTAAGGCCGCCTCTTCCGTAACTGTGACGTAGCAGTGTGTTTTGGCGTC
>DAOUZV010000183.1 GCA_030665485.1 Chloroflexota bacterium
TGCCCAGGAAGAAGTAGATGCTAACCAAGCAGTCGGCCAAACTTATCGGAGCGTTCGTCGCTCTTTTTGCTGCGGGGCTGTGGGGTGGCAGTATAATATTCTACGCCGCCAGCTTTGTGCCACTGTTTGTGCTGCTCTTTGCCCTGCTGCTCGAATCCCCCAGAAGCGTTACCATCCGGCTGAAAAGCGACACAGGGGAATCTTTCTGGGTGGGTGAAGCGCTGAAGCTTACCTTTGAGGTAACCATACATGATGGACTGGGTATGGTGGTGTGCACACAGGAACCTCCGCGCGAGTTTGAATTCGTTTCTGGCAACAACCTCAGAGTTTACTGGAAGGGCTTCAATCGCAAAACCTTTACCATGTCGTATACATTCAGGTGCTCTAAGGCGGGCACCTATATTATTAACAGGCCAAAGTGGGAGTCTCAGCATATATTAGGATTGAGGCAGGGGCACAAGGGCGACAGCGGAGAGGAGTTTGAGATAGTGGTCAAGTCTCCTATCCGCAACGCCAAGGTAGGCCAGCGTGTACGCACCATGGCTGAATCACCGTATCAGCTAACCAGTGCCGCCAAGATAGGCGTTGTGGGCTCTGATTTCAAAGAGGTTAGGGATTATATTTATGGAGACCCCATCTCTTCAGTTAACTGGAAGGCAACGGCAGCACGCGCCAGTAGAGGGATTGAGCTGCCGCTGGTCAATGACTACGAGGTTGAGGGCAAAAAAGCGGTGTGGGTGTTCGTTGATTGCTCCAGGATGATGCAGGTGGGTACCAATGTATCCAACGCATTTGAGTACGCTCGTCAGGCGGCACAAGTTGTAAGCTATTTCTTCATCAGTCGTGGCAATAAGGTGGGGATGTATATGTATAACAGCGATAGCGAGCCTATATATCCCGATGTGGGTAAGAAGCAGTTTTTCCGGATCACTCAAATGCTGTTATCGGCGAAGATGATGTCCGGAGTTGAGGGCCTTATCGGCGCGGTGCGTAACTGTGCTTGGTACCTCAACGCCTACAAACCATTCACTGTGGTTATCACCAAGTTTGATTCCGGCTCTATAGGCCCTCTGTTTGAGGGATTGCAGATGATAGCCGGAATTGCCAGCCGACATCGCAGCAGGCTACCGATGATGGTGGTGAATGTCTCTGGACATGATATTATTCCAGCCACTGACAGGTATGACAGAAACAGCGTCACAATGATGCAGTGGCTGAATAAACCGGTTCACTCCAGGCTGAGGAAGATGGGGGTTTCGTTGCTGGACTGGAATCCGTCAAGGGATACATTTGACAAGGTACTTCTTAAAACAATGCGGATGAAGACATGATTGCCTTAATAATTAGCACGGTTGTTGAGGGTGCACTTATACTGGCCCTGAGTTGGGGGGGCGTATATACACTGCGCGCGTCCGGCGTTTTTGAGAACGTAGTGGAGTGGGCAAACTATTACTATCCGCTTACCTTATCTCAGGTCTATATCCTGCTGATCGTACTTGCCTGTCTTGTCGGTGTTTTTCTGGTGTTTGCGCTGGGAACAAAGGGGATTAAATGGTTTATAGCTCCAATCCTGGCGATGTGTATTCCATCACTGATCAGCCGTTCCGGCCTGCCCACATACTTAGAGGAGCAGTACATGGTATCACTGGACTTCCCCATATTGAACAGTGATATGACGCTGACAAGTATGCTGGCTATGGCACTGGCGCTGGTTGCCGGATTCGTGGTGCTTTATCAAATGATATCCTTAAGGGAGATGGGTGATCACCTAGCGCGGCGAGGGGCTGAAGGTGCCGATATAATCAATGCTTACAGGGGGCGCAGTATAGCCATAATCGTAATCGTGCTTCTTTCGGTTGTTGCCAGCTACTTTGTGAGCCATTATTCATCTACGGTGAAGGACCTATTCAGCGAATCACTGAACCTGACGCCGCTGCTTTACCTTCTTGTAGGAGTGGTGGGAGGCTTGGTTACCGTTGCCATCATACTTATGCTGCTGGTTACCCCGAAGCCAAAGGCTGCGGTGGTTCCGGAAAGTCAACCCGAGAGGTTTCACCAAAAGGCGACCGGGGAGGCCAAGGCGGTTTTGCATATGTTTATACCCTCCGCGCTTACCCGCCCGGTGGGCAGAATAATGGCCGCGGCATCGCGCCCTTTGATCAAGGCAGTTCGGTCGGGGACAGAGCGTATTAAATCCCGGCGCAGATTCAAATCCATCAAAGGAGATGAGCAGTAAAAGCGGTTCGCTTTGGTTATCATGCTTTTTACATAATCCACATACAGCAACCACTATCACAGCGTCATCTTCTAACTCACACTTCGTGCGGCAAGTTCTCTAAATAACCGCATGGCTTTCCGTAATGCTTTTCCTCTTATTCGTGCATTGGTAGTACCGCTCATACGTGTGTTAAGTAGTAAACATATTAAAGATGTACTACATAGTAAACATATTGAAACTTGCTTATTATATAGTACGTATAATACATACCCAACATCTAATATGTCTTGACAGTGTCGTAATTGTGTGCTATAGTTGCCAGCCAACGAGACCTGTATCCGACAAAGGTG
>DAOUZV010000149.1 GCA_030665485.1 Chloroflexota bacterium
GCGCACCCGCTGCATCAGCGGATGATTCAACTTGATCGCGCCATCAACGGGGCAGAAGTCGACGCAGCTACCGCCGTACCAGCACTCGTCGGGATACAGGACAAGCGGCGGCTTGTCCTTCTCCGGGTTGGGGATGAACACGTCCATCTGGCACACCTCAACGCACTTGTTGCAGGCTATACAAATTTCTGGGTCGATGACGACAGGCCTGCCCGGCGTCGGTTGATTGGGAACGGCGTAAACTTTATCTTCACTCATATCGTCTTCTCCTTAAAGCCCGCAATGCTTTGTGTAGTTTGACTGCAGGTCCCCCCAGTAGTCGAGGGGCAGGTTGTCGACGACCACCCGGTCGTCCTGCTGCTTAACCGTCATCCACTTGTGCCAATCTGGCGGGTCCACCTGCGGGTAATCCAGCCTGACAAATGACATCTGCGTGCTGCATGCCTTGCGCGCCAGGCTTGATTGCAGAATGAGTCGGTTGCAGTCCAGTATGTCCAGCACTTCGGCGGTTCGACCCAGTATATGCGGATTGGGAGCATACGCTGTCGGCACCACGTTCCGCTCGATATCATCCAGCCACATCAGCCCGATGTTGAGCAGTTCCTCGTTCTTGACCTCGCCGCAGTAGTTCTGCATCACGCGGCACAGCGCAGCGTTCAACTCCTTCCACTCCATACCGTCCTTCCGCTTGATCGGGCCGTAAACGCGGGTCTTTTCATTTTCGACCTGCGTTCGATCTATCTTCGATTCCGATACCCTCGATGCATATTCGACGGCGTTGCGCGCGGCGTACTTGCCAGTGGTGGCGGCGTGGCTGTGTGTGTGTGACATGGGAAGCGTATCGCCGGCGGCGTACAAACCCTCAAGCGTGGTCATCAGATGCCAGTCCACCACGAAGCCGCCGCCGGGGCCCAGATCACCGCCGATTCGCGTCTGTGGCAGAGACGGTTCGTACAGTCCGCCGCCGCCCAGCATTATGTAGCTTTGTAACAAATCCCTGCTGGAATCGAAGCCGGACTCCTTGTACGTCCTAAGTATGGGAGTATGTGTCCTGCCCTCGTTGCCCACCATAACCCCCCAGATAATGTTGCGTTCGTGCTCGGTCATGCCCGGCAGGTCGGCGTAAAGCGGCAGCTTGAACTCGCCGCTTATAATACGTTGCTCAAGGTCGGGAATAATATCGGGCAGCGGCCTGCGCCTGTAGGCGGTAGCCAGGTCGGACAAGAGCTCGGCGACCGTCTTTTCCGCCTTCTTGCGTCCGCGCACCATCTCGCCCGGGTGCACGCGTTCAGATACGCTACCCAGTACGTTGCCCTCGCGACCCAGCCACGGTATCTCCTTGCCGTCGGCGTCCACCAGCGTGCACGGCACCCAGGTGTTGAACGCGTTTCCGGTGCCGTAGAAAGGATACGTGTTTCCGCTGCTGAGCATACTCCTCTTCGACATCTCCATATGCGTAAAAGTCGCGCCCGCTCGCCACGCCATGGCATATCCGGCGCCGGAGAGGTTGGGGCGAAACGTGTTAAGGCCGGTAAGCTCTGTTGAGAAGTTCCAGTTGCGCTGGTGCTTGGACATGCAGCTTATCGTAGCTTTTGACCTGAAGATGAGAAATTCGCCTGTTCTGACATTAAGGCCTACGGCTCCGACGCATCTGGCGCCCTCCTTGCCGCCCTCGGTGAGCAATCCCGTTGCCATGGTGCGGTCGTATATCTTTACACCAAGGCGCTTGCACTCTTTATACAGCAGTGGCTTGAAGTTGGCACCGAAGATGCGCATGCGGTAACGCTTGTCGTAGTCGTAGGCGTACATGAACTTCGTCTCATCATCCCTGAAATCGGCGCCCTTGAATTCGTTCTCGGTGTCCCTTATCTTGCCGCCCATCTGCTCCATCTCGAGCAGCGTGTCGTAGCTCTCCTTGGCATCTATGTAGTGGGACAGCGAAAAATCGTACATCCCGCTACCTTTGGCCGGTGTTTTGATAACGTCCTCGGCCGTAACAGTCGAACCGGGATTTCCAACGCACGGGCCCCAGTGATCGCACCCTGTTCCCGCCGAGCCGCTGCTTATCGTTGCGCCCTTTTCGACTATTGCGGCTTTAAGCCCCTTCTTGGCAGCAGTTATGGCGGCCCAGCATCCGGCGATGCCCCCGCCCAGCACCAGGATGTCTATATCCACTTCGGTCTCTTTTTCATACATTACGGGGTACGGCCATTCGACTCCGGAAATATAACTCATAACTCACCTCACAAGCGTATATTAGCAGAAAAAAGGGCTTTCTAGCCAGAGGTGCCTGCAGCTTCATTTTTCTGTTGCCTGCGCTTCATGTTAACCAGGAAAATACCACTAAGAACAAGCAATCCGCCTATGATCTGATAAACGTTGAGGAACTGCCCCAAAAGCGGCATCGCCAGCAGCGCCGTAACCACAGACTGCCCCAGCAAACCGACGGAAGCCGGGCCGTGGGGCAGGTGCCCCATGGCGTAGTTGATCGCCAGCCAGCCTAAAAGGTGGGTTATCAGACCCAACGCCACCAGCCAGCCATAGGTGGCAGCTGAGTATCCGGTAAGCTGCGTGCCCATAGCCAGGTTCACCACCAGCAACAACACCATGGCCGATGCGATTGAAAAAGTCATAAACGTATAGCTGTCCACACGCATCCTGGTCCGCTGTAAGGTGATGATGTATGCAGCGTAACAGAAACTGCCGCCCAATGCCATCAGGTTGCCCCTCGTCACACTAGCGCCACCTATGGTCAGTCCCTGTATCGCCTCGCTGCCCAGCAAAACCACCATTCCACCCAGAGCGATAGCCAGTCCAATCCAGTAGTAAATTGACAGCTTTTGCTTGAATATGATGAAAATGGCCAGCCCCACCCACAAGGGAGCGCTGGCAACGAGCAGCGTGGATGTAGTCACGTTGGTGACCAGCAGGCTGGTGTTCCACAAAGCCAAATCGACAGCGAAGAAGGCGCCAGCCAAACATATCAAAAGCAAATCGCGCCGCGTAGGCATCTTGCTGCGTTTAATCAACCACCACGGTATCATTATGGCGCCGGCAAATACAAAACGGTAAAAGGCCGACAACGGACCATCCACATCGGCGAACTTGACGAAAATGGCCGACCAGCCCAGACAAATCACGCCTATAGTAAGTGCTATGTAAGCATATATGGTACGTTTTTTATCAGACATAATGCTCTATTTACAAAAACCTTGTATCGATATTAGACAAGTTCAGGGACTTGCACCTTCTCTGAGGGACACCGATAACTGTGTTCAACTAATAACCTTTGCTCAAAATCATACGTAACTATATTGCATAAGCGTAACTTACGTCAAAGGCAGCATTGCGACAACGGAGTAGGTGCGATTTGAGGCCAACCTGATGGTAAAAGGATGGGGTCAGGTGGTTATATGATTTCGTAGATTTGGATATATGATAACATTGGGCCATAGTAGCCACAGCTGGTACAACTATATCTATAGTCAAGCCTCTGG
>DAOUZV010000175.1 GCA_030665485.1 Chloroflexota bacterium
CTCAGATATTGATATTATTGAAGTGTTTAACTCACATACGGTAATTCGAAGCGATTCACGCCGGGCTCTCAAATTTGCCCAAAATCACGGTTTGCTTGCCAGCGCCGGAAGCGATGCTCACCTAGTTGGGGAGATAGGCAATGCCTATATAGAAATGCCCGACTTTTCCAGTGCCCAGGAGTTTAAAAGATCGCTTGCAAAAGGCAAACTGAAGGGACAAATGGCAAGCCCGCTTCACCGTCTCAAGTCCATTGTTAGCAAAATCGCCAGGAGGATAATGAAGTAGCTATGTATAAAATCGGCTGGTTTTCCTCAGGAAGAGGCGGCGGTTCTCGCGCTCTGCTGACTACGACGATGGACAGTATACAATTTGGCAGTATTAAGGCAGAGGTTAGCTTCGTTTTCTGTAACAGAGAGCCCGGGCAATCCGAAGAAACCGACAAGTTTCACCAGCTGGTGAAATCGTACAATATACCGCTGACATACTACTCCTCCAGGAAGTTTGAACCAGACTTAAGAAAGCACAATATGGAACAATGGCGCGATGCCTACGACATCAAGGTTATAGAATCTCTCGATGGATATGAGGCCGATCTGTGCGTGCTTGCAGGATATATGCTGGTTACCGGAAATGAGATGTGTCGCAAGTACAAACAGTTGAACCTACATCCGGCTGTTCCCGGTGGCCCCAAGGGCACTTGGAAAGAGGTTATCTGGCAATTGATCGGTGAAGGTGCCACGGAGACAGGTGCCATGATGCACCTGGCAACGCCTGAACTGGATGAGGGGCCTCCCGTTACCTACTGCAGGTTCTCCATAAGAGGCCAGCTGTTTGATGAATATTGGGATGAGATAATGGGTAAGCCTGTAAATGAGATACGAGCTGCTTCTGGAGAAGAAAACAATCTTTTTAAAGCTATACGTAAGTACGGTCTTATGCGAGAATATCCGCTGATTGTGACCACAATCAAGGCTTTCAGCGAGGGCAGAGTTAGAATAGAAAACGGCAGTGTAGTCGATAGCGGTGGCCGCATAATGAAAGCCTATGATCTTTCAAAAGAAATAGATGAGGGGCTTAAAGAAAAAGGGTTGATTTAGTCTGCTATCAGACCTACTTGCCCACCCTGAAGGCATCAAGTTTCATGTTCTCGGCACAGGAAGCCAGCTTACAGCTTGGGCATAATTTCGTGTAACCATCCGGCCGGTTGTTTTTATCCAATATGTGATTGTAAGCATCAACGGTCGGCATCGGCAGATAATATTTCCCACAGCATTCACAGTAGGCGGCATTCTCGGTATGACCCTCGGCCATGGCCATATTTCTAGCATCGGCTATGAACTGAGCATAACTGACGCCGGCGGGACAGACATCGGCGCAAAGGTTGCAGTTAAGACAACGCCATATATCACCACCATCTACCACATCCTGCTCCAGCATAGCCTTCCTGATAATACCTCTAGAACAAAAACTATATGAGAAATCATCATATATCACGTTCATGGGACAGCCAGCTACGCACTTGCCGCACTCCACGCAATAGTATAATTTGTATTCGTTTATCAGTTTACTGATCTTGTCTTCCACTAAAACCCCTCTGTCAGTTTTAGATCTTTTCTACATTGACGGCACATACTTTATATTCCGGTATTTTGGCCACCGGGTCAAGCACCGGGTTAGTGAGAACATTGGCCGCGCCCTCAACGAAATGGAACGGTATGAACACCACACCCTTATCCACTTTGTTTGTAAGCTTGGCCTTTGCCTCTATCTCTCCCCTGCGCGAAGCGATCTTTACCTTTTCATCCTCAGCAATGCCCTTCTCCTCGGCATCTGCTGGGTTCATTTCCACATATGATTCCTTCACTTCTTTATGTAAAGCTGGAGAGTTCCTTGTCATTGTTCCGGTATGGAAGTGGAACATCATTCTGCCCGTTGTAAGCTGCATGGGATAATCCTTATCAGGCATCTCAGCAGGCTCTTTATAATCGATAGCCTTGAGCGCACCCAATCCTCTTGAAAAAGTACCGCTGTGCAGGAAAAGAGTTCCCGGATCGTCGGCGGTTTTGCACGGCCAGTGCAGCGTCTCAGTATCTATTCTTTCGTAGCTGATGCCACCGTATATCGGAGTAACCTCGGTTATCTCTTTAAACACATCTTCAGGCGAACTGTAGACGAAATTGCTGATGCCCATCTTCTGTCCTAGCAGGGTTAGTATTTCCCAGTCAGCCTTGGAATCACCCAGTGGCTCGATCGCTTTGCGGCATCTCTGCACGGTACGGTCTGTATTGGTTATTGTGCCATCTTTTTCAGCATATGTTGCACCCGGCAGTACTACGTCAGCAAGCTTCGCAGTCTCAGACATGAATATGTCCTGCACCACCAAAAAGTCCAGATTTTTAAGTGCCTCCGTAACGTGATTTACATCGGGGTCGGATAGCATCGGGTTTTCGGCCATTACATACAGGCCCTTGAGCTTGCCATCATACGCATTGTTCATCATCTCCATGATGGTTTGGCCTACCTTGCCGTCCAGCTTAACGCCCCACGCCTGCTCAAACTTGCCGCGCAGCTCGTCATTTATAACCGCCTGATACCCAGTAAAAACGTTGGGCAGCGCTCCCAGGTCGCAGGCACCTTGAACATTATTCTGTCCGCGAAGTGGATTGACACCGGTGCTTCTCTTGCCCACGTTTCCGGTAAGCATGGCAAGGTTTGCCAG
>DAOUZV010000049.1 GCA_030665485.1 Chloroflexota bacterium
CAGCATAGCTCCTGCAGTACTGGACATCCTCACCACCGCGGTCTGACCGTCGGTGACGTTACAGCCGTCTATATATCCTTTAAGAATATGAGCTTTTTCTTTAACTTCTTCAGCATCAGCGTTTTGCGGAGGCCCAATCTCGGCCGTCACTGCAAAATGGCCGGCCTCAAGCACTTTCTCAAGATTGCTTCCAGATTTCACAAGTCGTCTCCTTTTTACATTAAAAACATTCAACACAGAATAAGGCCATTAAAAGACCATAATTAAATAGGTTACCTAAGTCATATATAATATATTAAGGTAAGGTATTTAGTCAAAACTTAGATAAGTATGATTTACATGCTCAGATGCTTAAAAAATCGCGGTTTATTATTTCGTTTTTCGTATATTATCCAGGTTTTCCTTGGCCTGCCGGTTCATTGTGAAAAACCCGTTGATCATTTCACACATTTCATATTCAGCTAAATCGAGGCCCTAGATACTCTCCTTCAGCCTCTGCGCCAGCGCCTTGTTCATGCCAGCAACGTCTGCCAGCTCATCAACAGACGCATCTCTTATTTTGGAAACCGACCCAAAGTGTCTGATTAGCGCCTTTTTCCTTCTGGGGCCAATGCCGGGGACATCGTCCAGCACTGAGGCTACAGCACTCTTTTGCCGCGCTTTGCGGTGATAGGTTATAGCAAAACGATGCGCTTCATCGCGGATACGCTGTAGCAAATACAGCGCCTGCGAACTGGCGGGCAATACAATTGGATCAACCCGCCCCGGGAGAAAGACTTCCTCGTTTTCTTTGGCAATACTTGCCGCAGAAATGGAATCAACGCCAGACTCTTTTAAGACATCCAAAGCGACGCCAAGATGCCCTTTACCGCCGTCAATGAGCAGCAGATCGGGCATTACCGCCCAGCCATTCTCGTTTTCTGGCAGTCGAACGGCACGCGCAAACCGCCGCTTCAGCACCTCCCTCATCATAGCGTAATCGTCGACATCTGAAACCCTCTTTATACTGAAGCGGCGATAATCTGACTTCTTGGGCTTGCCCTCGTAAAAAACGACCATACTGCCAACGGCGTTGGCACCCTGTATGTTGGATATGTCATAGCATTCTATGCGTTTGGGAACCTTTGGCAAGACCAGCTTTTCCTGTAACTCTAGTAGCGCCTCGGCCGTTTTGCCGGCATCGGACAGTTTCCTGATCTTGCGCTGCTCCAGTAACTGGGCGGCGTTTTGAGCCACCAGATCAACCAGCTTTTTCTTTTCACCCCGTTGCGGCACAAGCATCCTGACTTTCGCTCCACGCCTGGATTGGAGCCACTCAGAAAGCGCGAAATCATCGACATCATACTGCAACTGTAGTTGAGGCGGAACGTATGATGCGGAGTTGTAGTACTGCTTAATGAAGCTGGCCATGATCTGACCAGAGTCTTCATCACTGGTTCCGCCAAGTATAAAATGCTCGTTGCCAATAAGCTTGCCCGAGCGGACAAAGAACACCTGGGCGCAAGCCTCGTCTCCATCCCTGGCAAAGGCAATTACATCTTCATCAACGGCTTTGACGGATATCACCTTCTGGCGTTCCATGACGCCCTCTATACCCTGCAATTGATCACGAATGGCAGCTGCACGTTCAAATTCCAGGTCTTTCGACGACTGCTCCATCCTGTGCTTTAGCTGTTTTGCGATTCTATCCTGCTTGCCCTCAAGAAAAAGAAGCACCTGTTTTACCACCTCGCGGTACTCTTCAAAACTTACGTCACCGATGCAGGGTCCAACACAGCGATTAATGTGATATTCCAAACAGGGGCGCTTATCGTTTCCGGTGATCTTCTTTCTGCATGAGCGATATGGAAACAGCTTCTTTATCAAATCCATGGTCCTGCGCACCGATTTCGCGTTGGCATACGGGCCGAAATAGCGCGATCCATCCTGCTCAAGCCGCCGTGTCACATAAATTCGAGGGTAATCTTCATTTAAGCTGACTTTAAGATAAGGGAAGCTCTTGTCGTCTTTAAGGCTAACGTTGTACCGGGGATGATGTCTCTTTATCAGGTTGCACTCAAGGAAAATGGCCTCTTGCTCGGAGTCAGTTACAATGAAATCGAGGTCTGCGGCCTTCGACATCATGCGATGGACTTTGGGGATTAATGTATCGGCAGGGGCGAAGTATGAGCTGGTCCGTGATCGAAGATTGGCGGCTTTACCGACATATATAACCTTACCGGCCTTGTCCTTAAACAGGTAAACGCCCGGCGTAGCAGGTAACGTCTTGGGTCTGTCTTTGAGGCGCTCCATAAAGTGCTAACTCTCCCTTTTTGCACCCTCTCCGCTGCGGGCCACACTGAGCACGCCACCTATCCTATCCATCTTGGAAAGAAGGCGGCTCAACTGTTTTATGTCGGTTATATGCAATGTAAGGTAAATAACGGTTACACCGTCATCATAGTCAACGCTGCTTACGGTGGCGATGTTGACTTTTTCATCAGAAACAAGGGTGGTAATATCACGCAGCAGCCCAACGCGGTCGTTGGCCTCCACCTGAACGGAAACGGGGTATGCCTGCCCTACATGCCCCCACTCGACTTTTACAAGCCTTTCCTTTTCATCCTCGTTGAGCACATTGGGACAATCCTTGCGATGAACCGTTATCCCTTTGGTACGGGTTATGTAGCCGATGATCTGATCTCCGGGCACCGGGTTACAGCACCGCGCCACGTGTGTCAGAAGATCTCCAACCCCCATAACCTGAATCGCCGACTCCACCTCGGCTGGAGGCCCCACAACGCTGGGAGGAATTTCCTCCGCATCTGGAGGGGCAGTAAGTTTTACAGCTATCTGATGTGTGTTCACCTCGCCACAACCAAGCGCCGCCAGAAAATCGTCCATATCATCATACTTAAACAGCAGCGCTATCTGCTCCTGCTCGCTCAAGGGGATACCCAGCCTTCTGAGCTCCTTATCGAGGAGTGCCTTGCCGGTATCAATATTGGTGGCCTTCTCCTGACGCTTGAACCATTGCTTTATCCTGGCCCTGGCATGCGAACTGTTGACATATCCCGAATTGGGGTTGAGCCAGTCTAGGCTGGGACCGCGGTCTGCCCTCGTCGACAGAATCTCTATTGTATCGCCATTGTGCAGCTGATAGGTTAGAGAAACCAGTTTTCCGTTTACCTTGGCACCTATACAGTGATGGCCCAACTCCGTGTGGATGCGATAGGCAAAGTCCAGGGGCGTTGAGCCGGAGGGCATCTGCTTTATTTCACCCTGCGGCGTATAGACGAAAACCTGGTCGCCAAACATATCGGTTTTGACCATTTCCAGAAAATCGGGCATGCTTAGTTCCCGCTGCCAATCCATAAGCTGCCTCAGCCAAGCCACCTTCTCGTCAAAACGCATGTCGCCCTTAGCGCCCTCTTTATAACGCCAGTGAGCCGCAATTCCGTACTCGGATAGACGATGCATTTCGTAAGTGCGAACCTGGATTTCCAGAGGTTTGGTGTCAAGAGCCATGACAGTTGTGTGCAGCGACTGATACATATTATCCTTGGGATTGGCTATATAGTCATCAAACTGGCCGGGGATGGGACGCCACAGGCTGTGGATAACGCCCAGAGCGTTATAGCAATCTTTAATTTCATCAACTAAAACGCGAACCGCCAGCAGATCGTAGATATCGCTGAACTCCTTGCCATCGGCGGCATATTTTTTAATCTTCGTATATACTCCGTATATGTTTTTAGGCCTGCCATATACCTCAGCTTTAATCCCGGCCTTTTTAAACTCATCGCTTAAAACTCTTATTACCTGCGCTATATACCGCTCGCGCTCCTCTCTGCGCGCAGCAACAAGCTGGGTTACTTCCTTATACTTTGCAGGTTCGAGATAACGTAAGGAAAGATCCTCCAGCTCCCACTCAAGCTGCCATATCCCCAATCGGTGCGCCAGTGGAGCATATATATCCATCGTCTCCTGCGCGATGCTGCGGCGCTTATCCGGAGAAAGTGGCTTGAGCGTTCGCATATTGTGCAGCCGGTCGGCCAGCTTGATTATCACCACCCTTATATCCTCAGCCATGGCAATAAACATTTTGCGCAGGCTTTCTATGCGCTCGTGAGGGTCATCACCACCCTTTTTGGACTTGACCTTGCCGTCTTTGGAAGGCCGGGCCAGCTTACCCAGCTTGGTAACGCCATCAACAAGTTTTGTCACCTCAATGCCAAACTTTTTTTCAATCTCGGTAAGCTCAACGCCACAATCTTCCACAACGTCGTGAAGCAATGCAGCAACAATGCAGTTGGCATCAAGCTTAAGGTCAGCAACTATAATTGCGGTCTGAAGCGGGTGTTCAAGATAAGGCTCGCCCGATTTGCGTTTTTGGCCCTCATGGCTTTTGAGCGCAAACTGATAGCCCTCCTGTATAGGCAAAAGTGCATCATCAGGAAGGTATTCTTTGAGTTTATCCTTAAGTGTACTTAGCTCTACCAATTTCTCTTTACGTAACCACTTTATTTTATGTCTAAAGTATACTCCCCCATCAAATACCCTGCAATCGTTCATTTTCTTTACAAATTTAGCGCTATTGCTGTATTCTAAGGTTGTATAAATTTAAGGGAGCTTTACCTTGTACAAAGCACCTCGCGGCACCTCTGACATCCTGCCGGAAGACCAGCCATATTATAGATATATTGAACAGAAAGCCGCTTATACGGCCCAACTATACGGTTATCAACCCATAGAAACGCCTGTTTTCGAAGATGCGGGGCTCTTTATACGCAGTGTGGGTGAGGAAACCGACATCGTCGACAAAGAGATGTACGTTTTTAAGGACAAAGGTGGCTCTGATCTGGCATTGGTACCCGAAGGTACCGCTCCTGTCTTACGGGCTTATATTGAACACGGTATGCAAAACCTGCCACAGCCGGTAAAGTTATATTACTTTTCCTCGCTGTTCAGATACGAACGACCGCAGGCAGGACGATTCAGACAACACCACCAGTTCGGTGCCGAGGCCATCGGCGATGATGATCCTGCTCTAGATGCCGAGTTGATCGACATGGTCTGGAACTTCATCACCGGTTTGGGAATGAGCGATATCATACTATTTATAAACAGCATCGGCTGTCCACGGTGCCGACCTACCTATTTAGAAGAATTAAAGCAGTATTATTCGGGAAAAACGGATAAAATGTGCACGGACTGCAAAACAAGGCTCGCTAAAAATCCATTGCGTCTGCTGGATTGCAAGAAAGAGTCATGCACACCTTTGGTGGCACGGGCTCCCAAGAGCAGCGAACACCTGTGCCGCGAGTGTGGCGAGCACTATAATTCGCTGAAGAAATACCTCGACCTGCTCGCCATACCATATACGGAAAATCCAGCGCTTGTTCGGGGTCTCGACTACTATACAAAAACGGTTTTCGAGATTCAGCCTCAAGGAGAAAAGGGAGCACAGGCGGCAATAGCCGGTGGCGGCCGCTACGACGGGCTCATCGAGGTTTTGGGTGGCAAACCCACGCCCGGAATCGGATTCGGCTCCGGCATGGAGCGCATCGTACTCAACCTTAAAAAACAGGGGGCTGCTATTCCGCCACCAGCCACACAAAAAGTATTTGTGGCTTATCTGGGCAGCGGCGCCAAAGAAAAAACGTTACGCATAACCGCTGAGCTTCGAAAAAACGGGGTCACCGCTATTCAATCCCTCAATGATCGCAGCATGAAGGCACAGTTGAAACAGGCCGGCAAATCCGGAGCGGTATACGCCATAATAATCGGTGAGGATGAGTTAAAATCAAACTCAGCGATACTAAGGGACATGTCGCAGGGAATCCAGCAAACACTATCGATAAACGAGATATTTACGATACTTAAAACCAAGTAACATCGACAAATATGAAGCTGTAAAATGAGCGAGATATCAACCAAAACATTAATTAATAAACTTGATGGCATAGAGAAACGCTATAACGAACTTAGCGAGCTTATGGCCAAACCCGATATTGCCACCGACTTTGAGCAAATTAAAACGCTCAGCCAGGAGCAATCCTCAATAGAAGATCTGGTAAATAAATACAGAGAGTATAGCGCGGTCACGCAGAGTCTTGAAGAAACCCGGCAAATGCTGGATGACACTTCCGACGAAGAAATGGCTGAGCTCACCAAAGAAGAAATTGAATCCTTAAAAAAGAGAGGCGAATCACTGCTCCACGAGATAAAGGTTGCGTTGCTGCCCAAAGACCCGGCGGACAAAAAAGACGTTATAGTTGAGATTCGCGCCGGAGCGGGTGGGGAAGAAGCGGGGCTTTTTGCCGCCGACCTCTACCGTGCCTACAGCCGATATGCAATATCCAGAAGATGGACCGTGGAACTGATAAACAGTAACGAAAGCGGCATCGGCGGTTTCAAGGAAATAGTTTTTGAAATAAAGGGCAAAGGTGCCTATAGCAGGCTTAAATACGAAAGCGGCGTTCACCGGGTACAGCGTGTGCCGTCAACCGAATCCAGTGGCAGATTACATACCTCAACTGCCACTGTTGCTGTTCTACCTGAGGCGGAAGAAGTGGATATCGAAATAAACCCCGACGATTTGAGAATAGATACCTTCCGCTCAAGCGGAGCCGGTGGGCAGCACGTAAATAAGACCTCCAGTGCTATCAGAATAACCCATATTCCCACCGGTATTGTGTCAACATGTCAGGATGAACGTTCGCAGCTAAAGAATAAAACCAAAGCTATGGCGGTACTTCGCTCGCGCATGCTCGCCATAGAACAACAGAAGCAACAGGACAAAACGACGTCGCAGCGGCGCTCGCAGGTGGGTACCGCCGATAGGTCCGAGAAGATACGGACCTACAACTTTCCGCAAGACCGCGTATCCGACCATCGGATTGGTCTTACCCTGCATAACCTGCCCGGAATACTGGAAGGCGATCTGGATCAGTTAATCGACGCCGTAGCTACTGCCGAGCAGGCTAGGCATCTGGAAGAAAGTCTAACGTGACTCTGAAAGAGGCGCTGGCGCAAATTCGCAAAACCCTGGCCTCAAAACATCTGGAGGAAGCTAACCTGGAAGCGGAGCTTCTACTGCGGCACGCTGCAAACCTTAGCATAGATAAGCTCTACCTTCAGTATAATCGCGAACTAACCGACAAAGAGTCCCACCTGCTTTACGACATGATCAAGCATAGATTGCAGGGCGAACCCGTTGCCTACATATTGGGATACAAGGAGTTCTTCGGGCTAACGCTTGATGTCAATCACTCCGTTCTTATCCCCCGTCCCGAAACCGAGATGCTCGTTGAAAAGGCCATTGAGTTTGTACGACAACAAAATGTACGCCTGATAGCTGATATAGGCACCGGCTGCGGAGCAATTGCTATATCACTTGCAAAACACCTGCCTGAGTGTAAAATCTACGCCGTTGATATATCCAAGGATGCTCTGGAAGTAGCCAAGGTCAACCGCAAAAAGCATGGCGTAGATGACCGCGTGCACATACTGCATGGCAACCTGCTTGAGCCGATACCCGAGCCCGTCGACCTGATAATTGCCAACCTGCCCTATGTCAAAAACGAAGATTGGGAGCAGTTGCCCGGCATGATAAAAGCCAATGAGCCAAAAACGGCGCTTGCAGGTGGGGCTGACGGCCTGGACATGATAACTGAGTTGCTGGCAGCAGCACAAGACAAGCTACGACCCAATGGAACAATAATGCTTGAGATAGGCTACGACCAAGGTGGCGCTCTACTCGATCTGGCATATACGTATTTCCCCGAAGCAACTACAGAAATCTTCACAGACCTGGCTGAATTAGACAGGGTGGTTAGCATAACAACTAAGGAGAGCGATGTACCGACTGTTAGCGCTTGATCTGGACGGCACCCTTATCGGACGAGACCTTACAATATCGCCAAGAACAAAAAATGCTATCAGCCAGCTTGTTTCACAAGGAATCATCGTCACCATCGCCACCGGGCGCATGTTTCAGTCAGCACTACCCTTCGCAAAAGAGCTGAACATAAGCACTCCGCTCATCTGCTATCAAGGTGCCATGGTCGGTAATCCCATCACCAAAGAGATTCTGTGGCACCTGCCGGTACCGCTGCCACTTGCCAAACAGGTTATCGAGGCAGTCAGAAAAGATGGGCTACATATCAACGCCTACCTCGATGATGAGCTATATGTTGATCGTATAACAGAGGAGGCGGGGTTATATTCCATCATATCGAAGGTAGAGGCTCACCCCGTCGGAAATCTATTAACCTTTCTTGATAGAGATCCAACCAAGCTGGTCATCATAGGTAAACATTTGGAAATAGACCAAATCACAAGCAAGTTGAACGATAAGTTTGGCTCGGTGCTCTATGTAGCCAAATCGTATGACCGTTTCTGCGAAATTGCCCATCCGGATTGTGGTAAAGGAAAAGCGCTGGCGCGGATTGCGGCAAAACTTGG
>DAOUZV010000119.1 GCA_030665485.1 Chloroflexota bacterium
AACATGAGCAGCGGCCTCTGCTCACCCTCGACTTCTATGCGCACATCGCCGGACGTATTGCTCACCCAGCCGGAAAGCCCAAAACGCTGGGCCAGCTGATAAACAAAGGGCCTGAAACCGACGCCCTGAACAACGCCCTGAACGCTTATGGTAAGCAGCTTCTTTTCTCCGTTAGATATAACAAATCCTCTTTCTATATCAAAACAGTACCATTCAATTATAGGTTATCCACGTCCATTATGTCTATTGTAAAAACAAGGTGATTGTGATTAATAAATGGATTATGTTATAATCGCCATACATCATTATTGGGGGCGGTTATTGCACAGCAATATTAGCCATATTTTGAAGCTGGGCATCTTCAGTAATAATTCCCCTTTTCTCCACCATAATTCACGTGTAAACCCCCTGTCAGACATAGGTCTAAAACTCTATAATTAAATTCCAATTACATTACTCTAAGGAGGTCACATTAGGTATGACGGCTGAAATTATCTCTGGCACTCAGGTAGCGGCGGACATACGCGCCGAGCTAAAAGAAACAGTAGCAAAACTCAAGGCAGACAAAGGGGTTGTTCCCGGTCTGGCAATCGTGCGTGTGGGAGAAGATCCCGCATCCGTATCATACATCAAGGGCAAGGAAAAGGCCTGTGACGAAATAGGCATCTATCAGGAAACCATCGTTTATCCAGAAGATATCGACGAAAAGACCGTACTGGACAAGCTGGTTGAGCTCAACAACGATCCCAAGTTCCACGGCATTCTGGTGCAGTTGCCTCTGCCCAAGCAGATCAGCGAGGACAAGGTTATCGACATTATCGATCCCAAAAAGGACGTTGACGGCTTCCATCCAGTAAACGTGGGCAAGCTGCTCATCGGCAACCCGTACTTCATGCCCTGCACACCGCACGGTATCCAGCAACTGCTGGTCAGAAGTGGCAACGACCCGGCTGGCAAGCACGTTGTAATCTGCGGACGCAGCAACATCGTGGGCAAACCAATACTGGCAATCATGCTACAGAAGAAGGACGGCGCCAATGCCACGGTAACCATGGTGCACACCGGCACCAAAGACACAGCCTCCATCACCAGACAGGCAGACATACTAATAGCAGCCGTAGGCAAGCCGAAGGTGATAACCGCCGACATGGTTAAAGAGGGTGTTGTGGTTATCGACGTGGGCGTGAACCGCGTTCCCGATGATTCCAAAAAGAGCGGCTTCAGGCTGGTGGGCGACACCGATTTCGAGGCTATCAAAGAAAAGGCCAAAGCAATAACACCGGTTCCCGGCGGCGTGGGCCCAATGACCATCACCATGCTCATGTGGAACACGGCCAATGCGGCAATAACGGCTGCCGGATAAATAGGCTATACGTCGGATTTAACTAAGCACGGCTCATAAACTAATAATCTTTATACACTATTTAGGAGGGATAAATGGCTTACAATGCAGTAGAAATGCAAGACTGGCAGATATCTGAAGCTGCCGAAGCTAACATGCCCAGCCCGGAACAATATATAGACATGCTGGGCCTCAAAAAGGATGAGCTCATACCTTTTGGCAGAGTCCCCAAGATTGACTTCATCAAGGTCATGGACAGACTGAAGGACAAGCCCGATGGCAAGTTCATCGAAGTAACCGCTATTACCCCAACCCCGCTGGGCGAGGGTAAAAGCACCACCTCCTGCGGCCTTATGGAGGGCCTTGGCAAGCGCGGCATGAACGTCGGAGGCGCTCTGCGCCAGCCATCAGGCGGACCCACCATGAACGTCAAGGGCACCGCCGCCGGTGGCGGTAACTCGCTGCTCATTCCCATGACCGAGTTTTCTATGGGACTGACCGGTGATATCAACGACATCACCAACGCACACAACCTGGCCATGGTCGCACTACAAGCCAGAATGCAGCACGAGCGCAACTACAACGACGAGCAACTGAAGAGGCTCACCGGAATGAGAAGGCTCGACGTCGATCCCACCAGAGTCGAGATGAAGTGGATTATGGACTTCTGCGCGCAGAGTCTAAGAAACATCATCATCGGTCTCGGTGGCCGCATGGACGGCTTTACCATGCAGTCCGGATTCGGCATTTCCGTCGGCTCCGAGCTGATGGCCATGCTGGCGATCGTACGCGATCTGGCAGATTTGCGTGAGAGAATGGACAACGTAACCGTAGCCTTCGACAAAACGGGCAAACCGGTAACCACCGGAGACCTCGGAGTAGGCGGCGCCATGACGGCGTGGATGCGTAATACCATCAACCCAACCATTATGTGCACCGCTGAGTATCAGCCCTGTCTGGTACACGCCGGACCGTTTGCCAACATCGCTATCGGTCAGTCATCCATCATCAGCGACAGGGTCGCCCTCAAATTGTTCGACTATCATGTAACCGAAAGCGGATTTGCTGCAGACATCGGCTTTGAGAAATTCTGGAACGTCAAGAGCCGGCTCAGTGGTCTCACGCCACATGTATCTGTGCTCACCACCACCATCCGGGCCTTAAAGATGCACGGTGGCGGACCCGCAGTAGTGGCCGGCAAGGCCCTGCCAGAGGCATACACCAAGGAGAACTTAGGCCTGCTAGAGGCCGGCATGGGCAACATGCTCCATCACCTCAACACCATCAGGGAGTCCGGTATCAAGCCGGTGGTATGCGTCAACTGCTTCCACACCGATACCGAAGAAGAGGTCAAGATGGTCAGGAGAGCAGCCGAGGCGGCCGGAGCACGCTGTGCCGTATCAACCCACTGGGCAGACGGCGGCGACGGTGCCCTGGAATTTGCAGATGCAGTCATAGACGCCTGTAAAGAAGAGGCGAATATCAAGTACCTCTATCCGCTGGAAATGAAACTGCGTGACAGGGTCGAGAAGATAGCCACGGTGGTCTACGGCGCAGACGGCGTCAGCTGGACACCGGAGGCCGAGGCCAAGGCCAAGAAGCTTGAGAGTGATCCTCAGTACGACGATTACATGACCATGATGGTCAAGACTCACTTGAGCCTGAGCCACGACCCAACCAAGAAGGGCGTGCCCAAGGGCTGGACTCTGCCTATCCGCGACATCCTGATCTACTCCGGCGCCAAGTTCCTCTGCCCCATGGCAGGCTCCATCAGCCTGATGCCAGGTACCAGTTCCAATCCGGCATTCAGGAAGGTAGATATAGACACCGCAACAGGAAAAGTAAGCGGATTGTTCTAAAACCAAATAAGCTTATAACTCTAAAGAAGGCGGCTTGTAACATAAGCCGCCTTCCGCTATTCTATGCCTAAGTTAGTATTAATGCGTGGAGATTTGATGTGATGAGTGACGATGTGCTTGAGCGTTTCCAGCCGGTAATGTACCCCAGATCAATAGCCGTTGTCGGAGCAACAGAAAAGCCCAAGGCGGGCAGACGCTTTCTAGAAACCATGATGAAGTGCGGCTATGACGGTACGCTCTATCCGGTCAACCCGGAATACGACGAAATACTGGGCCACAAGTGCTATCCCGACGTCGCTTCAATACCTCAACCCGTTGACTACGTGATAATCTCCATTCCATATAACTTAGTGATGGATGCGCTGGATGACTGCGCCCGTAACAAGGCCAAGATAGTACATATCTTCAGTGCCGGTTTCGCTGAGTCGGGAACTGACAAAGGCCGCCAGATGGAAGAGCAGCTAAAAGCCAAAGCTAAAGAGGGGAATTTTCGCATCATCGGCCCCAACTGCATGGGCCTGTACAATGCGGCCAACAAGGGCGGCGCCTACGGCATAGGCGAGGTGGCACTGCGCGAGGTGGGACCCGTTGGCTTCATCAGCCAGAGCGGTGGCCACGCGGCAGCCGTTATAGACGAACTGCTGGCACGCGGCGTCGGCTTCACGCAGGTGGTCAGCTTCGGCAACGGGTGCGACCTTAAAGCAGTCGACTTTCTGGAGTATTTCAAAGCCGACCCCAAAACAGACATAATCGGCGCCTACTTTGAGGGCATGAAGAACGGGCCCGGTTTTATGCAACTGGCTGAATCGATTACAAAAACCAAGCCCTTATTGATATGGAAAGGCGGTAAAACAGGCACC
>DAOUZV010000179.1 GCA_030665485.1 Chloroflexota bacterium
GACCATGTAACCTAATTTCTTTCATGCAAAGCCTCCATAACTAGTCACTGAGCTTGAAAACAACAATCCCGCCAGTTAAAAACCTATATAGATCCAGAATGAATCTAGTAAGGCGATTGCGGAATAAGTGGAGTATATGTACCACACCTCATTATCAAGTAGCGCATGCTCAGATCACCGATCAGCACTCCCGCAATGGCCACAGCAAGTAATGCAGTAAGATCGGCATTGCTGACAAAGCTTATTATAACAGTGGCAACCGGCCACAATATGCCCAGCAGTACCACGCCAACGTAGAAGATAATTGGCAACATACCGCCGCCTTTTATCATCTGCTGGACGGAATATTTACTGGCACCTGACTGGTTCCACGCGTTCCAAAGGTAGATGATGACCACCGCCGCATAGGCCAGCACCATTATCTGGAGCCATCCAATTGCCGAAGCGTTATTCATCCTACCAGCCAGGGCTAAAGCTGCACCGCCCAGAAAACCGGATGCAACAAAGAACAGCGGCATCATTGCGCTGCCCCACAAAGGTATTGCCTTCACATAGCCTATGAGAAGACCTGCATAAACGGTTACCAATACCGATACAATGATCATCAGTATGGCAAAAACGCCGGTTACGGAACCCAGATTTGCGATACCTGTTGCCTCATTGGCAACAACAAAGGTAAGTATTATATGAACCAAACCCAAAATAGTAAATAGCCCGATGAAATACATGCCACGTGAAATCCAAGAAGTCCTCCAGCCGCTGTTCATGAACATCTTGATGAACTTAGCCGGGTTTTTAAATAGCAACATCATGGCTCCCAAGAGCCCGCCCTCGCCATCGTAGTTTATCAACATTCTCCAGGCGCGAGTCGGCTTGCCCAGGTCTATAACCTTGGTTCCTCCACCAACTACCAAACAAACCAGGTAGCCAGTAACCATTGCCCATGGATAGTTCAGAATAACGGCTACAAAATACATCCCAGCTCCGATTGCAACCGAAAAGAAGGATAACCATGACAGCAATCCTTTGCCCTCGATCCACTCCTCTTGGGGCGTAGGTTTTACCATCCATTCCCATGGTTTTACATGCATTTTTAAAAGACCTCCTCGTTTAGTCAACCAGGTAATATACAGAAGGATCCGTATTGAAATCGGAATGAAGCTGCTCCCCATTCCTCTCGCGTATAAGTCTTCTTATCTTGCCTTCGACATCATCCAGGTCGCCGAATGTTCTTGCCTTTGCCGGACAGGCGTTTACGCAAACCGGCGTGGCGGCGCGGTCCTCGCCCGGGACAAGATCATTGGCCAGACCATCGTCAACCCTGTCCTTGCAGAAGTTGCACTTGACCGCGGTGCCCTCCTGATAGGGGTGATACTCCATGCCAAACTTTTCGTAATCGTTGTACCCCTGGCCCGGATACTGCTCGCTGTACTTGAACGATGTGCGCTGCTGATAAGGACAGGCCATTATGCAGTACTTGCAGCCCACGCACTTGTCGTGATCTATGATAACGATGCCATCCTCGCGCTTGTAGCTTGCCTTGGTGGGACATACATCCACACACGGCGCATCGGCACAGTGATTGCACAGCACCGGAAAGGTGTGCTTGCGCACCATGGGGTACCTGCCCGTTTCGCCGGTAACCACCCTGTTGAAGAAAACGCCGGGCGGCAAGAAGTATGCCTGCTTGCAGCTTATCTGACATGAATAGCACTGGACACACCGCAGTTTGTCTATTACCATTCCCCATCTCATTACGCGTCACCTCCCGCCTTATAAACTTTAACCTTGGCGGCCGTCTCTATACTCAGGCACACCGGGTCGGTATGCTCCAGATCAAGCTCCATGAGCACATTGAAGTGTACCCCCTGATTGTAGGCTATCTTCTGGCCCTTTACCCAGTGCCCCGCCGTTGACGCTATGCCAATGCACTTGGGATGCACGCAGTCGGAGAGGATGATGGGGCCGGTTGTCTTGCGCCCGTAGTTGGACTCTACGGTGACTATATCGCCATCGGCAAGCCCCTTGGCCGTACCAGTATCCCTGTTTATTACTATGTTATAGATGTGCGGGTTCATGTGGCTGGCCTCCACCAGATACGGTATCTGATGCGTCTGGCCGCCGGTGTGCAGCGTGGTTCTGTACGAGTAGCAGATCAGGTCGTGCTCATCGTCAGGCACCTTCTGTATCGGCGTGGGGAACCAGCTTACGAACGGGGTGTACTGCTGCCAGTCGGCGTGCACGTCCCTGCTTTCGGCCAGATCGATTATGGTCGGGCCCCATCTTGCCAGGTCATGCAGATAGATGGGCACCCTGACGTCGAGGAACGGCCTCCAGTAGGCCTCCTCCGGCTTCTTGGGCCACCTGATGAAGCCTTGCTCTTTGAACCACTCGATGCCTTTGTCATCGCCGTGATGGTATTTAAACACCCTGTCGCTGATCTCGGTAAGTTCGATCTTCTCGCCCGGTTTAATGCTGTATTCACCCTGAAGATCGAAGCGCTTGTTTATGTTGGTATTATATTCATCTCTCATATCAAGGCTATCTGCAATCTCAAACAGCACGTCGGTGAAGAACCGTCGCTCGTACTGCGGCTCGATGACCGGCTGGGTGATATGCACCGTC
>DAOUZV010000124.1 GCA_030665485.1 Chloroflexota bacterium
CGTGACTATACAACAGCTCGTTGTTAGCAAGATTGGTATAACTAGTATCATTAATAGGGCTATTGGTATCCTTTTCATTTTCTGCCTCCTTTATAGTGTATCTTGAGTCATTATTATTCGGGCTCAAAGATGAGGTCATTCTAGCATAATTCGCTTGCCTGTTGTACAGCATACTAAATCGTGGTGGATAAAACGAAGTCCTTTTGGAACCCCCTGTTTCTACCCCTATCTTGAAGCCAAATCTTACATCCCCTTTTTGATAAAAAAATGTGGAGTTACGATCAACTAGCGTATAACGTCTATTATGCGCGAGGTTTATGGTTGACACTGCTCATTGTAAAAGGTAAGTTGTAAACCAAATGGAGTTTCATCCATATAAGGAGGTGATATATGCCAGATGAAGTAGTAGCAGATGCTACCGTAACAGATCAGCGATCTTATCCAGTTAATATCAAAGGTGAACTCGCCGAACGCATGGGCGGTGGTTTGTGGCTAATCAAATGGCTGCTATTGATCCCACACTATATTTGCCTTGTTTTTCTGGGGGTGGCATTTGTAGTGCTAACCGTTTTTGCGTTCTTCGCCATTCTATTCACGGGCAGGTACCCACGCGGTATCTTCGATTTTAACGTTGGCGTGTTGCGCTGGTCATGGCGCGTAGGGTTTTATGGCTACCAAGCGCTTGGTACAAACAAGTATCCGCCGTTTGCGCTCAGGTCTATTGAAGACTACCCCGCTGATTTGCACATCGATTATCCAGAGCGGCTGTCAAGGGGGCTGGTACTGATTAAGTGGTGGCTGCTGGCGCTTCCACATTACTTTGTTGTTGCCTATTTTATGGCTGCCTCGTCAATTACGGGCGGGACTCTAGCAGGATCGAGCTGGTCAACTTATGGAGGAGCTGCTGGTAGTGGTGCTGTTGGCGGAGGTTTGGTTTTTATACTGACCATTATTGCTGCTGTGGTTATGCTCTTTAAGGGCTATTACCCCAAGGACATATACAATTTCGTTCTCGGTATGGACCGCTGGAGCTATAGAGTATATGCCTATGCAGCCCTGATGACAGATGAATATCCACCATTCCGTCTGAACGATTAGCAAGTAAGGGCTGGCTTTTCAGCCAGCCCTTACTTTTTTATGAGTTGGCCAAGCAAACCTATAAGCCGAGTTCTGTACTCCGCTAAAACGGAGCGGTGACCATCTATCTACGGTGACGATTGCCCGCCACCTTTAGCGACCAACCCGGAAACAGGCCAGGCACCTTACGTTTCCCTATTCGGTCTTGCTCCGGATGGGGTTTACCCGCCACCGATGTCACCATCGGAGCGGTGAGCTCTTACCTCACCATTTCACCCTTACCGCGGCTTGCGCCGAGGCGGTATGTTTCTGTGGCACTATCCGTAGGGTCTCCCCTCCTGGACGTTATCCAGCATCCTGCCTGGCGGAGCTCGGACTTTCCTCCCCCCGACAAAAAAGTCGAGCGGCGGTCACCCGGTTTACTTGGCCAACTTCCATTTTACAACAAAGAAGGTTTACAGTCCATATGTTATGTTAAGTTTTCGATTCGATAGTCTCTTTGGCTAGAGCCGCAAATGCCTCTATAGATTGCCCTTTGAGGTCTCTTCCTTCGCGGGTCCTTACTGATACCTCGCTCTGCTCGGTCTCCCTGTCACCCACTATCAGCATATACGGAACCTTTTGCATCTGGGCATCTCGTATTTTGAGATTCATCCGTTCCGAACGGGCGTCCACTTCTACACGAATGCCCTGCGATTTTAGTTCGCCGGCAACCTTCTGCGCGTAATCAATGTGGCGGTCTGCTATGGGTATCAGCATTGCCTGTACCGGCGCCAGCCACACTGGGAATGCGCCCGCGTAATGCTCGATCAAGCATCCCATGAAGCGCTCCATGCTGCCCAACACAGTGCGGTGTACCATGACAATGCGGTGCTCGGCGCTATCCTGTCCTATGTAATTGACATCGAAGCGCTCCGGCAGGTTGAAATCAACTTGAGTCGTGGGCCCCTGCCATGTACGTCCTAGGGCATCTTTGAGCTTAATATCGATCTTGGGGCCATAGAAAACGCCCTCACCGGGATCGACTGTGTAGTCTATCTTGAGCCGTTCCAGTGCTTTCTTGAGAGTCTCTGTGGCCATATCCCACACCTCAAGGCTGCCCACGTACTTATCAGGGCGGGTAGAAAGGTAAATCTCATACTCGTTGAAGCCAAAACTGCGCAGCATGAACAGCGCAAACTCAACCACATCGGCCACCTCGTTTTCAAGCTGTTCCGGAGTGCAGAAGATATGTGCGTCGTCCTGAGTAAAGCCGCGCACCCGGGTCAGGCCATGCAGTGCGCCGGAACGCTCATAGCGGTAGACGGTTCCCAGTTCAGCCCACCTTAAGGGCAGCTCGCGATAACTGCGCAGCCGGTTTTTGTACATCAGGATATGCGCCGGACAGTTCATCGGTTTTATCTGGTATTCCTGTCCGTCGATGTCCATGGGAGAATACATGCTGTCCCTGTAGAAATCAAGGTGTCCGCTTGTCTTCCACAAACCTATTTTGGCAATATGTGGAGTGAAGACTATATCATAACCGCGTTTTATATGCTCATCGCGCCAGAAATCCTCTATCAGCTTGCGCACCATCCCCCCCTTGGGATGCCAGTACGCAAGACCGGCTCCAGCCTCATCGTGCATGCTGAAAAGCTCTAAATCCTTGCCCAGCCTGCGGTGGTCGCGCTTGGCCGCCTCCTCAAGCCTGGCAAGATACTTTTTGAGGTCTTTTCTGGACGGGAAGGCGGTACCGTAGATGCGCTGCAGCATAGGTTTCTTCTCATCGCCACGCCAGTACGCACCAGCGATGTTGAGCAGCTTAACAGCCTTTATCTGCCCGGTAAAATCAATGTGCGGCCCTTTACACAGGTCAACAAAATCGCCCTGACGATATATCGATACCTTCTCATCAGGCAGGTCATCTATAAGTTCAAGCTTGTACGGCTGGTCTGCGAACAGCTTCTTCGCCTCATCTTTGCTCAATTCCCCGCCGGTAAACGGCGCGTCAGTAGCGATAATTTCGTTCATTTTTGTCTCGATGGTAACCAAATCATCAGGCGTGAGCGTGCGCGACAGATCAAAGTCATAGTAGAATCCATCGTCAATTGCCGGCCCTATGCCGAACTTAACGTCTGGGAACATGCTCCTGACAGCCTCGGCCATTACGTGCGACGCCGAGTGCCGCATTGCCTCCAGTTTTTCACTCATCCTTGCTTAACCCCCTGCTTATCAGCCAATCTCAACTAGGTTTTCATTGTAGTTCAAATGTGGCGCCAAATCAACATTCATCAGACTAAGACCTTGCCAAACTGTTATCAGCCGATTCTGGCCACCTGAGCGGCGAGTTCCCATGAGTGCTCGTACAGGTGCAGGCCCTTGCTCACACAGATCATCTCTCCGTCATCCACTCCTATTTCCTGCGCCATGTACTCCTTGAGTAACTGCAGGCCGCCCAGATTGGTGGGAAAACCGGCCCATAGATCCCAGCTTCTGAAGTAGATGACAAAATGCAGCTTACCATACCTGATGCGGGTATCGACCAGCCTTAAGCACGGCGGATGCTCCTGATCCATGGACTCCAGCCCGCCGATCATCATGCATAGCTGGTTGCTCTCCGGTCCCTCCTGCTTGTAGCGCTGTATAACGGCATCCACCTGCGGAGCAAGATATTCGCCATAAGTGTAAATCTCGTGCGGCTGTTTTAGCGGTGTAATAAGATAGTTCATATACTCTTCAATGTAGTCGTTGCTGGAAGGAGAAGGCACGCCCTGTGGCACATCGGGCACCAGAGGTCTTGTACCGGGCTTTTCGATTTTAACTACGACGAAGTCAAGTTCCTTTCTCCTGGCTCCCTCAAAGCTGCCACTGTCTATGACATACTCATACCCGTCTGTAAG
>DAOUZV010000160.1 GCA_030665485.1 Chloroflexota bacterium
GGTAAAGGTAACCGTGGTTACGCCGCAGGATCCCGACGAAAATCAGAGCAAACTACTCAAAGAGCTGGGTAAAACCTTGGGTACCGCCGAAATGCCGCAGCAAAAAAAAGGGTTTTTCGACAGAATCAGTGATATTTTTAAGTAGAGAAAGTGCATTTTAGTAATATGCATCGCTTTTTTATTCCACAAGAATGGATAGACGGCAGCCAAGCGTGTATCGTTGGTAACACAGTCCACCAGATACGAAATGTTCTTCGGCTGGGCATAGACGATCATATTACATTGCTAGACAACACCGGATGGCAGTATGTGGCGGCTATCACCAATGTCACCAAGGGAGATATCGAGGCAAAGATAGAGAGTAAAAGCTTCTCTCAAAGCGAGCCGCGCACCCGCATCACACTCTATCAGGCAATATTGAAAAAGGCCCGGTTTGAATTCGTTCTTCAAAAATGCACCGAACTGGGTATAGCCAACTTCGTGCCGGTTTTATGTACAAGATGCGTTGCCAGATGGAACCTATCAAAACCAGAGCGCTGGCGGCAAATCATTAAGGAAGCGGCCGAGCAATCACAACGTGGCGTGCTGCCCACATTGCATAAACCCGTCAGATTCATAGACGCCTGCAAGCGCGCCGGCGCTAACTCATTTGTAGCGTGGGAAGAAGAAAACGAAACCAGTATACGCGGGTTGCTTTCAAAAAAGCTTAAAAGCAGTCATATCAACAAGTCTGCCATAAATATATTTATCGGCCCGGAGGGCGGATTTACGCCACAGGAGATAGAAAAGGCACGCGCTATAGGGGTAACATCCTTTGGCTTAGGAAAACGCGTCCTGCGCGCCGAGACGGCTGGATTGGTGGCGGCATCTATTATACTTTATGAACTGGGCGATTTGGGCGGATAATCGGCAAGCCCTTCCCTCTCGTGCCTCAACTCACGTTCCATAAGATTGCGCATCGCCTGACTCACTGAAATCCGCTCATAAAGAACGCTGTAAACCTGATCCGTAATCGGCATTTCAATGCTCAGCTTTCGGGCAAGCTCTCTGGCAACAACCGTGGTCTTTATACCCTCCGCTATACCGTTCATGGACGAAGTAATGTCATCAATCTTCCTGTCTTTTGCCAATTGCTCACCAACGTGGTGATTCCTGCTCAAGGTGCTGGTACAGGTAGTGACCAGATCGCCCAAACCAGCCAGGCCATAGAAGGTAAAGGGGTTGGCCCCCATAGCAATTCCCAATCGCGATATCTCTGCTAGGCCGCGGGTGATTAACGCCGATTTGGAGTTATCACCATAACCTAAACCATCGCTCATGCCGGCAGATAGCGCAATGATGTTTTTGAGCGCTCCTCCTAGCTCTACGCCAATTACATCCTCGCTTACATATACGCGAAACAGGGGCGACGAAAGTATTTGCTGCACCTTTTTTGCTTCCTCAATATTCTTTGCTGCAACCACGGTTGTTGATGGCATTTCCTTTACGATTTCACCGGATAGATTGGGGCCAGACAGAACACAAATATTTTCGAGATATCTAGGGTCTATCTCTTCGGCAATAACCTCAGACATGCGCTTGCCACTTCTCTCTTCGATTCCCTTGGCGGCACTTACGATAGGCATCGAGTCATTCAGGTAATCGGCGACCCTCTTTATATTCCCTCTCATGCTCTGCGACGGGACAGCCAGCACGGTTATAGAAGCTGCTTCAAGCGCCCGTTGCATTAAACCCGTGTACGAAATTCCATCAGGAATAATTATCCCCGGCAGCGAGCGCGAGTCCTGCCTCGCTCCGTTCAGTCGATCTGCCTCATCATTGCTGCGAGTCCAAATGACAACGCCCGACCCGGCACGATTTGCCAGAAGGGCCAAAGTTGTGCCCCAAATTGTATTGCCTATAATGGCAACCTTAGTCATTTTCTTCCTTCTCAACGATATCGACCCTTTTCCCCGCTTTACGCTCCGTGCCCGCTATAAGCCTCTTAATATTATCCCGATGCCTAAACACTATAAGGCTGGTACCAACGATACTAAAGATTAAATATTCTATGGGCAATATGTCAAGAGCAACCAGAGGTATTGATATCCAAATAGAGCTGCTGGCAGCTATCATCGAGGCTAGCGATACATACTTTGTGAAAACGACGACAATAAAAAAGACTCCAAGGCCGGCCAGTCCAACGGGCCAGTACATACCAAGTAAAGCACCCACACCGACCGTTACACCCCTTCCACCCCTGAACTTTATGTAAACCGACCAGCTATGCCCTACCATTGCGGCAAACCCAGCAGCTCCCGCTGCTGCATACCATCCGGTGCCACCCCATCCAATAATTGCCCTGGCGACTATAGCAACCACAGCGCCTTTTCCTACATCCAGCATAAACACCAAAACGCCGGCGGCTTTACCCGCCGTACGTGTTACGTTGGCAACTCCGGTTGCGCCACTGCCGTAGTCACGCACATCAACGCCCCGGCGCAGCCGCCCAATAACCAAACCAAAAGGAATCGCACCCATAAAATAACCGATTGCTATTGCCAGAATATACTTACCAACAATCACTGCTCGCTCCTGTTCTTAAACACTAACCGTAACGGCGTTGTCGTAAATTTAAAAGCCCTGCGCAGCCTGTTTTCCAAATATCTTATATATGAGAAATGAAGTAAACTCCTGTCATTGACAAATAACACAAACGTAGGCGGATTAACCCCGCTCTGAGTTGCATACAAAACGTTAAGCTTTCTGCCCTTAATCGTAGATGGGCTGTGCGTAACCAGAGCTTCTCTTATCACATTATTTACCTGAGGGGTAGAATAGCGCTTAATCCTCTCACTGTAAACCTTCTTTGCCGCCTTGAGTACGTTTGTAACACCCTCACCGTATTTGGCCGAGGTGTACAATACGGAAACACCGGGGAAAAACTTAAGCTTACTCTGTATCTTCTGTGTAAGTTCTGGAGCTTCGACATCCAGATCAGCTGCTAAATCCCATTTGTTGACAACCAGTACCATCCCCTTATACGCGTCCCTAACGTATCCGGCTATGTGCGCATCCTGAGAGGTTAAAGGCTCGTTAACGTCCGTGACCACAACAGCGATATCGGCACGGCTTATCGCCCTTACTGCTCGCATCACACTGTACTTCTCAATACCCCTTCCAATGCGGCCGCGTCTGCGTATGCC
>DAOUZV010000168.1 GCA_030665485.1 Chloroflexota bacterium
TCCGCTGATCAACTCAGAGAGCACATCGACGACGATATACAGCTGCTCGATTCGGGATACATACGCCACCTTATGCAAAAAGGTATCACCAAAGGCAAAACGCTGCTCACCATAATAAATGATGCTCAATTCGCCAACATCGGTCCCGAAGAAGTCATGGTGATCGGCGATTCACCAACTGACACCTCGCTGTTCCAGCTGTTCTCCAACAGCGTGCTGGTGCAAAACCACAACCTGCCCCAAGATCAAATCCAGACACTCAGAATGATATGCCGCTACCAAAGCGACCTGGCCTTTGGCGAAGGATTTACCGAGGTGGCCAGGCACATAATCAATCTGCGAACATAGCTTTTAAAAAACCGATTTAGACTCGTATTATGCTGCAAATTAGCCTGTTTCGGTCATTGACACTTGTCTTACGCACGCCTAATATTTACCCAAGCGCTTAAAGGACCGCAATGGCCGAACGAGTATACAAACAACCCATACCGCCTTATATATCGTATCGCAGCTTTACGGATGCACTGGCCTATCTGCGCGAAAACGGCATGCCCAGAACAATCGATAGAACCTCTTTCAGTAACCGCACCTCACAAACCACCACTTCCCAGCTGATATCCGCCCTGCAGTTTCTGGGCCTGATCACGGTCGACAACCAGCCCACCCTGGAACTGACACGACTGGCCAAACCCAGCACCAAGAACCATAAGGCGATACTCAAGAGGATACTCAAGCAAAGCTATACCTCGATATTTGAACTCGATTTAAAGACGATCACTCCCGCTAAACTGCTCAATGCATTCAAAAAACAGGGCGCCGGAGACGGCGCGGCAAGCAAATGCGCCACCTTCTTTTCACACATCGCCTTCGATGCAGGCATTCCCATGTCGCCGCATATAATGCCCGGCGTTAGAAAAGCGCCCGCCAAACCACGTAAGAAGAAACAACCCACCTCTGTTCGACAGAAACAAAGGCAGAAAATCGATGTTACACTGGTCGGCGAGGGCGCCACCAGGTGGCTTGGCAAGGTAAAACACAACCTGCACCCAATGGTACTGGGCCTGCTCACCGAACTGCCCAAACCCGGAACAGACTTAACCGCCAAACAGAAAGCCGCGCTCAAGCGCTATTTCGAGTCCATGCTCGACATAATCTACAAGCAGAATTCCCCTAGTAAGCAGTAATTGACAACGATTCTCCCCAACCCCTAAACTATCTGCAAAAGGTGTGCTATGCAAACGTTCAAGTTGCCGCAACTGGCCTGGTACGATCCCAAAGAGCTTCAGGTTTTCTTTCCCGACAGCTGGGATGTAGAGGTGTGCAACATCGCCGGATACGATCAACCGGCGTTATCCGACGATCAGATCAGGGATATCATAGCCAATCCTGTAGGCATGTCCCCGATCAGAGAGGCGGCCAGGGGTAAAAAAGACGTCGCCATCATCTTCGACGACATGGCGCGCGTCACCAGAGTGGCCAAAATAGTACCTCATATCCTCTCAGAGCTGGCAGCAGCAGGTATAAGTGAGGACAACATCAGGTTCATCACTGCCACCGGCTCTCACGGCCCGTTAGACCGGATCGACCTCGTCAAGAAACTGGGGGAGGATGTACTGGCCAGATATTCCGTATACAACCACAACTGTTTCGATAACTGTGCCTGCGTGGGAACGACCAGCTACGGCACCGAGGTCTGTCTCAACGCCGAGTTCATGTCCTGCGACTTCAAGATAGCCATCGGCTCATCCACGCCACACCCGGCAGCCGTTTTCAGCGGCGGCGGCAAGATGATACTGCCCGGCGTGGCTCACTTCGACTGCATCGTCGCCAATCACACGTTACCCATTACCGACGAACAGGCCGGCGACTACGAAACCAACCCGCGACGCCTGGAAAAAGAGGAGGCCGCCAAGATGGCGGGGCTGGACATGCTGGTCGAGTGCATCGTCAACCTCTGGGGCGACAGCTGCTCCATCCACGCCGGGGCCGAACCGGAAGCTCATGAAGCAGCTGTAAAAGAGGCTCGCACCCATTATCTGACGCCCAAAGCGGAGGACAAGGACATCGTCATCGCCAACACCTACGCCAAGGCAAGCGAGGCGGGGGCAGCCATAAAAACGGCCTCTCAATCGGTAAAACAGTCCGGCGGAGACCTGGTTCTCATCTCAAACGCTCCCGGCGGGCAGGTTCCGCACTATGTGCTGGGCAGATGGGGGAAGAGGGCCAAAGGCAGAATCAAGAGCCACATACCACCCACTCCGCATATAAAGCACCTTGTCCGGTACAACGAGTACCCCGACAAGACAACCGTCGCCGGAAAAGCTGTGGCAATGAGCAACTGGAAAGATACAATCGATTTTTTAAAAGAACTCCACGGCAAAAAAGCCGAAATCGTTATATACCCGAGCGCAGATATCCAGTATTTTTAGCCAGTTATGCCAAATAGGAGCGTATTTACCATGGATAGTGCTATAGCCAAAATGTCCGCCTTTGCCACGGAGATCGAGTACGCTGACCTGCCCGCAAACGTAGTGCACCAGATGAAGCGTGTCATTCTGGACTCTATCGGATGCGCCTTCATCGGTCATACCTCAGACAGAGGCAGGATCGCCGCGGAACTGGCGATAGAACTAGGTGGGCCGGCCCAGTCGACGATATTCGGCAGCGGCAAAAAAGTTGCCTGTACCAACGCCGCCTTCGCCAACGGCGAATCTATGAACGCGCTGGACTACGACGCGCTGTCGGCCGCCGCGGTTCACGATGTTCCCATCATCATAGCGGCGACACTGGCCCTAGCCGAGAGCACAAACGCATCGGGAAAAGATCTGATACTGGCGGCAACCTTGGCCTTCGAGCTGTCGGCACGACTCAAGGCGGCCGGGGCCAAAATCAGGCTTAC
>DAOUZV010000094.1 GCA_030665485.1 Chloroflexota bacterium
TCCCAAATAGAGTTTATCAACCTCCAACCAGCTTGCAAAGGTTAGTTTTATCGGAAGCTCAAGCTAACGCCTTATATCGCCTCTTACCTTACCTCGCATAAGCGATGCCAGAACACCGGCGAGACATAAGCAGGCAAAAACGATGAACGCGGTCTTCACGCTGTTCAAGAACGCATCGTAGTGCTGGGGAGTGATCTGCACCCTGCCGATATATACTGCGAACAGCAACATGACTATGGCCATGCTCAACGTCATGCCTATTTGCCGCATGGTTGATACCGTTGCCGAGGCGATGCCCTGCTGGCTTTCCCGCACCGAGCCCATTACGGCATGGATATTGGGGGAGGAGAACAACGCGTAGCCGAACCCCATGAAAGCCAGAATGGGAATGATATAGGCGAGCATGGTGTCGTTTGATAGCTGTGAAAAAAGCGCCAGACCAATGACGATTGCCCCCATTCCAATGGATGCCAGTACTCGCGGTTCGTAGCGGTCGGAGAGCCTGCCTGCCAGAGGTGAGAATATCGATTGAGTTATGGGCTGGGCAATCAATACGAACCCGGCTGTTTGTGGCGGCATGCCTTTAGTATATTGCAGATACAGGCTGAGCAGGAAGGAGATGGCGAAGGTTGCGCTGTAGCTGATGAGCGCAACGATATTGGATACTACGAAGATTCGATTATGCTTAAATAGCGTAAGGTTTATGATAGGGATTGAATTTGAGCTTGACCATTTGATAAATATGCCCGCAACCGCCAGCGCTGCAAGTATGAACCACAACCCCGACAGTTCGGGTAACCGGGTAAGACCGTACATGAACAGCGTCAGGGCAGATGCGTAGAAGATCGAGCCTGCCAAATCGAACCTTTCCCCTTTTGAACTGGCCCAGTCTTGTTTTATTTTCCACAGGGATATAACGGACACGATGACACCTATGAGAACACTTGCAATGAGAATGCTGCGCCAGCCCAGTTGCTGGGTCAGTATGCCGCCCAGGAAAGGTCCGACGGAAAGGCCGAAATATACGGCTGCAACGTTGATACCCAGAACCTTGCCTCTTTCCTGTGGCGGGTATGCTGAGGTGAGCATGGCGACGCTGTTGCCGAATATCATGGCACTTCCGATTCCCTGTATCACACGGGTAACAATCAACATCGACGAAGAGACGGAAAAAGCACAGGCCAGCGAAGATGCGGTAAATAGCAGAATACCGTAATCGAATACCCTTTTGCGCCCGAAGATATCTGCAAGCCTGCCGAAAGGCAGCAGCAGAGCCCCGATTGAGATGAGGTATGCGGTTTGTACCCAGCCCAAGGATATGGCATCCATAGACAACTCATCGCCTATGGTGGGCAGTGCTACATTTAGGGACGAACTCATGAACGGGGTGAGGAACGCGGCGACGGTTGAGGCAATCAGCACATATTTTTTATAGTTGCGGTCGTACATCGATTTCACATTATAGGGCATATGGGGATTGATAAGCCATAACGCCAAAGACAATTGTTATAAAATCAGCGCATTTTTTGAGGCAAGGTTGATCAAATTTGGCAGGATCAGTTGGTAAGGCTTTGTTTTTCGAGTTTGCCTTCCAGTATAACCGTTGCTATCTTGTCCGTGTTCTGTAAGACCGCGATATCTTCAAGAGGATTTCCGTTTACAATTATTATATCGGCGTACTTGCCCGGCTCAATGGTGCCGGTTTTATCTCCCATAAAGCAGGCTTTTGCGCCGTTTCTAGTTGCGGCAACTATGGCATCCATAGGTGAAAAATCGCAGTATTTTACCAGAAGTTCAAGTTCCAGCGCGTTTGTTCCGAATGTCTGTGCGCCAAGTCCGGTATCGGTGCCGGTTGCCAGTGTAGCACCGGCCTTATGTATTCTCTTATAGCTTTCCATGAGCTTTTTGCCAACATCCCTTCCCGCTTCAATCGCATTGCGGAAAACGATCGTTGTGGATACGAATATGACGTCTTTTTCCATTGCGAGCCCGACGCACTCGTCGTCGGTTAGAAGGGCGTGGTCCACCGTTTTAACGCCACCGATGATCGACTGCTTCATTGCCTTAAGCGACATTTCGCAATGTGCGGTAACGTATTTGCCAACCTGCTCTGCGGTCTGGACAATCGCTTTTATTTCATCCAGGTTATACTGAATATCCGTTGGCCTGTCTCCTATCGAAGAAAAACCGCCGGTGGTGCTGATCTTGATGAAATCGGAGCCCGCTCTTAATGCGTAACGCGCAGCTTTAATACACTCATCTACGCCATCGCATATCAAGCTGTTGGTTACATTTGAGGAGTGTCTGCTTGTTCGTACGTCTACGTATTCCAGTGGTAAGTAGGGCGCATCGGCATGGCCGAATGTCTGGCTCAGCCAGTATCCGGCGGCGATTATACGGGGCATACCGGGCAGGATGCCCTCGGCAACTGCCTGCTTCAAGAACAGCGCATTGCTGCCGCCGCAGCACTTCGCCGTGGTGTATCCTGAAGCAAGAAGAGTTTTGGCATCGCTGATCGATTGTATCAGGCCGAGCTCCCGCGGATTTATCAGCCTTTCCAGCAGGCCGCCTTTGATTGTTCCCCTGAAATGCACGTGTGAGTCGATAAGGCCGGGCATCACGGTCATTCCGGTTGCATCTATGATCTTGGTCTCGGGAGGGACATCAGTACTCTTGTCAACTGCTTTAATAGTCGGGCCCTCTATAAGAATGCCGGCGTTTTCTTTAGGACCGCTCCCCGTTCCATCGATGAGCGTACCACCTCTAATCAGTTTGAAGTGCCCTTTTTCGCTTTTGCTCATGGTAGAAGGCCTCCCATCATTTTAGTTCAGCCGATCTGATGCCGGTGGCTATGCACGGGATAACTGGTTACGATTACCCCGCAAGAATAGCGTGCAAATTATAGTAACAGCGACTGTAGCAATAGCTGCGATAATAAAAGTTGGAGAATAGTCCCACCTATCGATGAACGAACCTACCACGGGAGAAAGTAAAGAGTTGGATTGCATAATGGCGAAATAGATGCCGAATACCGTCGACCTGTGGCGCGCCGGCGTTTTGCCAACGATGTAAGCCGATGATGCTACCATACGCATATGCACCACCATGCCGATGATGAATGTCACTATGCCGACGAGGACGCTGCTGGGGGCTACACCGAGCAGGTAGATGGCGCCGCCGCCGATAAGAGATATTACCACGACAACCCGCACCGCCCCAAAACGGTCGGAAAGATAGCCGCCCAGTAGGCTCATCAGGATGCCGGTGGAGTAGAAAATGGACAGGAAAGCCGCCGATGCCCCCTCGCTCCAGTTAAATTTATCTACCATGTACAACGGAACAAACGATACAATTGAATGCGCCACCACATGGGTGAACGTGCTTAAACCTATGAAAACCGCCAGACGGCGCGAAGAGATGGGGGAAGAAGTCGTCTCGTCATGATCGTCTTCCGGCACCGCTTGAGCCGTCCCCGTGCCCTTTCTCCGAACAAGAAGTATATACAGCACAACTCCGAATATCATGGTTGGTATGGCCAGCCCGATGAATGAGCCGCGCCAACTCCAGGCACTGGCAATGGCAGCGCCAAGCAGCGGAACCAGAAAGAAGCTGCTGCTACCACCTATCTGATGTAAACCCAGTGCCCGTCCTCGTATTTTCCAATTAACAGATGCTGAAATCAGTGGCAACGCGGAGGGGTGGTAGCCGCCACCCACCAGTCCCATTATCACCAGCAGGACGATCAGCATTGCATAGGTCTGCGAAATGCCTATGAATAATCCAACCACTGCCACCCCGCAGATACCTACGGTAATAAGTGTACGGGCTCCGATACGATCGGCAAGCCAGCCCGATGGTAGTTGGCCCAGACCATATGACAGGTTGAATGCAGTAAGCACCCATCCCGCCTGGGCATTGTCAAGTGCAAACTCTTGGCGGATGAAAGGCAGCAGCGGCCCCGGCAGCGACGTTACCAGGTGATGGGCGAGGTGTGCCAGTGCAAAAAGAAATAGCGGCCCTGAGAAAAACGAGCGGAAACGGTCTTTCTTTATGGTATCATACCCTCCGTCAATTCTGTAGAGTACAACACAAGTGTAGCGCTATTGTAAGCTATTACAATAGCCGTTGCAATCGTTTTCGTTCGTATTCTAATGGATCTCAACGGATCCGTTACAAGTATGTCCTGTGCCTTTCCGCTAAATCTGTACCGAAAAACCTCTTTTCGCATACTGCTTGCCCGCTTTGAACACATTTATTGACAAATACCTCTGTTTACACGTATTATGTCTGGAAATGATATACATAGTTTTGCTAGGCGTCACTTTGTGAAACAATTGGTACGCAATTAGGACAAAAAGTTAAGGAGTAAGCCAATACCTAAAGTCAGAGTTGTAACCGACAGCACCAGCTGCCTTCCCCCTGATCTGATTGAGAAATACGAAATCGAGGTGTTACCCGTTGGACTGGTTATCGACGGCAAGCACTACCGCGATTACATCGACATCAGTCGCCAGGATATCCTTAAGCGGATAGATGATATGAAGGAACAGCCCTCCACAACAGCCGTCAGTCCCGGCGACTTCGTTCGTGAATTCGAAGAGCTGAGCAAGACCACCGACAGCATCGTCTGTATTTTGGTCTCCCGCGCGCTTACCGCCTCGCATGAATCGGCGTATCAGGCAAAAAGGCATATCAGGCGCCAGAACACCGGCGCAAAAATCGAGATCATTGACAGCAGAACGTCGGCGGGTGCCTTGGCGTTTGTCGTTATGGAAGCAGCAAAGGCTGCTCAGCAGGGCAAGAGCATGGAGGAGGTCATCGAAGTAACGCGCGACATGATTTCCAGGGTGATATACATAGCGGCACCGGAGACCCTCAAGTATTTGATCAATATTGGCCGCGCGCCCAAGTCGGCGACCATAGGCGAGATGCTGAATGTAAAACCGATAATCGGATTCATCGATGATACCGGACTGCTGGAGGTGGTAACCAGGGTAAGGGGAAAGGGCAAAACATTATCCAAGATTGTAGATTTGATAGACAAATATGCCGATACG
>DAOUZV010000162.1 GCA_030665485.1 Chloroflexota bacterium
AGTTTTACTCCCGCATTGTGGACACCAAGATTTGGCCCACCACGGCGTCTCCCTCTATTGGTCAGTTTGCCGAAGTATACAATAAATTGGCGGAGGAAACGGACGAAATAGTTGCCGTTTTGCTTTCCACCAAGTTCTCGCCCTGTTATGAGTACGGAGTTGCCGCGACAGACCTTGTTAATAATAAATGCAGGGTTGAGGTCATAGACAGCACTTTTGGGGCCTCTCCGCTGGGGCTTTTAGCCATTACCGCGGCAAAAATGGCAAAATCCGGCGCAAGTTTGGATGAGGTCGTCGATACTGTTAAGCGCACCATACCAAAAACGCACATTTTGTTTTTCTTTGATACCTTAAAATATCTGGAAAAGGGCGGGCGCATAGGCAAGGCCAAAGCGCTTATGGGAGCGCTGCTTCGGGCAAAACCACTGCTTGCCATAAAGGACGGTGAATCCTACCCGATGGGACGTGTCCGCAGCCGCCGTGAGGGGCTGGAGCGTCTGTATAGATTTGCCGCCGATTTCCCAGAAATCGCTGAAATGACCATTGAACATACCAATATTCCCCAAGAGGCGGAGAGTCTTGCCGCTCGCATAGATGCCATATTCCCCAGAGGTAAAATTTACATGTCGAGAATTTCCCCGGTAGTGGGCGCTCATCTGGGACCGGGCGCCATCGGGGTCTCTGTTATTGAGGGATAGGCTTTGAGCGATACCTACGAGCAACTGCGCAAGGTTCTTGATTTGGAAAAGTCAAAGGGCTATCAAAATACCGCAGTTTTCGGCGGGCTGGATAAATTCCTTGAACGCCAGTCGGATAAGTTCAAAGGTGATTTGCCATCTCCAGGCTATGCCGAACTAAGCTTATCCGAACGTGAAAAGTGGGTTGAGAAGGCTCTTGTGGACAGCCACGTTGATATGCCAAAACACTCGAGAAAAACTCAAACTCAACCGCGAGTCGATTCGGCTGTTTTCAATGAGTCGATAACCGCGATAAAAGGCATTAGTTCACGCATGCTAACCAAGTTTGGCAAGCTTGGTGTACAGACGATAAAAGACATGCTCTATTATTTCCCCAGACGTCATATTGATTACAGCAAGACGAAACACATCGCTGATCTTGAGATTGGCCAAGAGCAAACGGTAATCGGCACTATCTGGCAGGCGGCGCTTAAAGGAATAGGGCGCTTTGGGCGCAAGGCAACCGAGGCAATAATAGGCGATGCTTCGGGCAATATACGCATAGTATGGTTCAACCAGCCGTATCTGGCCAAAAAGATGCGCACCAACGAACGCATAGCGATAAGTGGCCGCGTTAGCACCTATATGGGGCAGAAGGTATTCGAGTCGCCAGAGTACGAAATTTTAACCTCAGACGACCTGGTTCACACCGGACGCCTTGTTCCCGTATACCCGCTTACGGAGGGATTGGCAGCACGCACGGTGCGCCGATTGGTTAAGGAGGCGGTTGACTTATGGGCGCAGCGCATACCCGAATTTTTACCACGTAGTGTAAGAGATCACGCACATTTGATGCTGTTGAACAATGCTATTGAACAGGCTCACTACCCTGATAGTGAACAAACTAAAAATGAGAGCAGGAAGCGCCTCGCGTTTGACGAGCTGTTCCTAATTCAGTTGGGCGTGCTTTCACGCAAGAGGGATTGGCAGGAGCAGCAGGATGTTTGTGTTTTCAGCAAGCGCTTGGATTGCGTCGATAAATTTGTATCTTCACTGCCATATGAATTGACCGCAGCGCAACGCAAAGCGCTTGATGAAATGATTGCCGACGTGGGCAAAACCAGGCCAATGAGTCGGTTGATTCAGGGAGACGTGGGCAGCGGCAAGACTGTGGTGGCTGCGGCGGCGATGATACTGGCGGCGGCCAATGGATGCCAGGCGGCGTTTATGGCACCCACGGAGATTCTGGCGGAGCAGCATTACCGCACCATGGCCAAACTTTTTGGTGTGGATGATGTCGATAGCAATACATTTGAACTTTCCTCCGATACATTTGGATTTCCCATAAGCGTCTGTCTACTGATGGGCAGCACCAAAAAGAAGGATAAGCAGCAGATATACGATCATATATCAGATGGGTCGATAGATATAGTTATTGGCACGCACGCACTGATTCAAGAATCGGTTGCTTTTAAGGAATTAGGGTTTGCAGTGGTCGACGAGCAGCACCGCTTCGGGGTGCTGCAGCGCAGCTCACTGCGTCAAAAAGGGGCCAGTCCGCATGTGCTGGTGATGAGTGCAACGCCCATTCCAAGGACGCTGGCGCTGACGCTCTACGGCGATCTTGATATATCCGTAATCGACGAAATGCCGCCGGGCAGGCAGGAGATAATGACAAGGCTTGGGGGGCCTGAAAATCGAGGTAAAGCGTACCAGTTTATTCGCGATAAAATCAAAGCTGAGCAACAGGCGTTTATCATATGTCCTCTAGTCGAAGAATCCGAGGCTATCGATGCCAAGGCGGCGGTGACAGAACACGAACGACTTGCTCGTGATATATTTCCACAGTTCGATATTGGTTTGCTTCACGGCCGCATGTCGTCCACTGAAAAAGAAGAGGTTATGCGCAAGTTCAGGGATGGGGATTACAAAATACTGGTGTCTACGTCGGTGGTGGAGGTGGGAATCGATGTGCCCAACGCCACCGTCATGCTTATTGAGGGCGCTGAACGTTTCGGGCTCTCGCAGCTGCATCAATTTCGCGGGAGGGTCGGCCGAGGCGATAAAAAGAGCTACTGTATCCTCCTTGCCGAAAAGCCGTCCTCTGAGGCGACGGAACGGCTGCAGATAATGGAGCAGACCGGCGACGGATTTCGGCTGGCCGAGGAGGACCTCAGGTTAAGTGGTGCCGGTGAGTTTTTCGGCACGCGTCAGAGCGGTCTTCCCGATCTGCGTATGGCAAGGCTGTCCGATACCCTTCTTCTGGAGCAGGCGCGCAACGAGGCTATCAGGTTGTTTAAGGATGACCCCTACCTAAAAAAAGCGGAGCATACACTGCTACT
>DAOUZV010000001.1 GCA_030665485.1 Chloroflexota bacterium
CGCCGAGATAATGGATATGGAGTTCTTTCAGTTTCATCCCACCGCGCTGCGCATACCGGGCGTTCCACCTTTTCTTATATCAGAGGCGGTCAGGGGCGAAGGTGGCATACTGCGCAACGTGGAAAACCACCGCTTTATGCCTGATTATTGCGACGAGGCCGAGCTTGCGCCCAGGGATATTGTGGCGCGCAGCATTCTTTCCGAGATGAATAAAACCCATTCCGACAGGGTATTTCTGGATGTTACTCACATTTCTCCAAAGATAGTTACCACCCGTTTCCCGCAGATCTTCCGCTTTTGCATGGATCACGGGCTGGATATTACCAAGGTCGCCATACCGGTTGCCCCAGCGGCGCATTATACCATGGGCGGAGTCAGAACCAACATCTGGGGCGAGACCAATATAGCAGGTCTTTTCGCCTGCGGCGAGGCTGCCTGCACCGGCGTTCACGGCGCAAATCGTCTGGCTTCCAACTCCATATTGGAGGTGCTGGTGTTTGCCAAGCGCATTATGAACAGAACGCAGGAGGTGGCCAGTCCCAGTTCTTTGGAGCAGAGCGATGGAGGTATCAAAGCGCTACCCGTTCGTCATGTGGAGACGAGAAAGCCGTGGGTTACGCTGGCGCTGCTGCAATCGCTGCTGTGGGACAACGTCGGCATCGTACGTTCCAAGGAGCAGCTACAGGAGGCGGCAGATACACTTGCTGTGTGGGAGACCATGGTGGGTGAGCCAATGGACAGGCCTTCTTACGAGTTGAGTAACCTGGTGCTGGCAGGCCGGCTGATGACCGAGGCGGCACTGATACGGCAGGAGAGCCGTGGGGCGCACTTCCGCTCCGACTGCCCGGAGCCGTCTAACCAGTGGCTGCGGCATATTATGTTTCGCAAGTAAGATTTTTAAGAAATGGATGATTCCCTCAAAAAACAAACGCAAAATATGATCAACATCGCTCTTGCCGAAGATGTCGCAGGTAATGACATCACAACGAATCTGGTGATTCCCAGCGATATGGTGGGCAAGGGCTCCTTTGTGGTAAAGGGCTCAGGGATGCTGGCCGGAATCGAAGTAGCCGGAATGGTTCTTGGTACGGTAGACCCGTCGCTTAACTTCACCGCGCTGATGAAGGACGGGTATACCTTGGCTTATGGAGACGTGGTGGCGGTTGTTGAGGGTAATCTTGCCAGCATATTTAGGGCTGAGCGGGTGGCGCTCAACTTACTACAGAGATTAAGCGGTATTGCCACGCAAGCGGCACTTTATGTCGATGCCGTAGCCGGCTTTAATGCCGAAATATACGATACGCGCAAGACCACCCCGGGCTTGCGAGGCTTGGAGAAGTACGCGGTGAAGACGGGCGGAGGCGTAAACCACCGCCGCGATTTAAGTGATGGCATACTAATAAAAGACAACCACCTTGCCGCCGCCGCATCCGTTGGTCAGTCGCTTGCAGACGTGGCCAAAAAGGCAAAGGCCGGTGCGCCATCCGGCACTCTCGTCGAAGTCGAGGTTGAGACGGTAGAGCAGGCGCGGCAGGCGCTTGACGGTGGTGCCGAAATATTACTGTTGGACAACATGAGTACTCAAGATATGCGTGCCGTCGTCCAAATTGCTAAAGGCAAAGCTATGCTTGAGGCATCCGGCGGGGTGACGCTGGATACGGTGCGCGCCATTGCAGAAACAGGTGTCAATCGCATATCCGTTGGCGCGCTCACGCATTCGGTAAAAGCGCTGGATATTAGCTTGGAAATCAAGGTCTAATCACTTTAACTCTCCCCTAAGAACCCCTCATCTCATTTGGCAGGTTGATTATTACCATAGCAGCCCGTAAAATATAAGTAGGTAAAGTTATTTTGGAGGCGCATTTAATATGAGCGAAAAAGAAGATTTTAAGACCATATTGGCTCATTACGTGCATCACAGCAAGGACCATGCCGAGGAGTTTGTGGAAATGGCCGACAAGGCTAGGGGCATGGGGGAAACCGCTATTGCCGACGCCATTATGAAGGGCGTTGAGCAGACCAACAAGGCAACGGAGCTTTTTGAGGCCGCACTGAAGCTGTGTGAGTAAGTCTGATACTTAGGAGGAAGCCATGTGTCTAGCCAAGGTATATCTAAAAGACGGCGGTGAAGAACGGCTTATTATGGAGACAGTGGCATACGCCGAACAAAAGGGCGGCAAGCTGCTGCTGAAGAACATTTTGAGGCAGGAAAAAGAGGTAGACGGCGAGATAGTATCTATCGATTTTTCCGCATCCAAGATAGTTCTAAAACCGGTTTAGGTTAATTATATACGGGTACAAGCGAGGAACATGATGAAGAAGGTATCTATTTCGGGCAAGGGCGGAACTGGCAAAAGCATGCTTACCACCCTGCTTTCAGGCATTTTAACAGAAAAGGGCTATACGGTGCTCACCGTCGACTCGGACGATTCCAACCCGGGCCTTTACCGCATGCTCGGTTTTGACGAGGCGCCCAGGCCGCTTATGGACCTGTTTGGCGGAGAGAATCAGATTCTTACCGAGATAAAGTACAGGCAGCAGAAAGACGATAAACAGCCCACCGCAGAGTGGCTTAACAAAGACAAGTTTGAAATGAGCGATATTCCTGAAGACTATATGATTCACCGTGATGGCCAGAAGCTGCTTTCTGTTGGTAAGATTTCGGCGGCATTTGAAGGCTGCGCCTGCCCTATGGCCGAGGTTCTCAAGATATTCCTCGATAAGCTGGAACTCAAAGAAAAAGAGATTATGATTGTGGATATGGAGGCCGGCGTCGAGCATTTCGGGCGCGGCGTTGATAAAAGCATTGATACTGTCCTTATTCTGGTCGAACCCACTGTCGAATCAATATCACTGGCATCGAAGGTGTACTATCTATCGCGTGGCTCCAAGATAGACAATATCTGGGCGGTGCTTAACAAGATCCCCACAGGGGCCATTGCGGATAAGGTAAAAGGTGAGCTTGAAAAAAGAAAGATTAAAGTTGCCGGCACCGTTTACTACGATCCGCAGATAGCCGAGTACGCGCTTGAGGGCAAACCACTTACTCAGTCGCAGGCAAAAGAGGAAGTAAGGCAAATAGTAGAAGTGCTGCTCAAAGAGGCTTGAAGCTTAATGCATCACTCGGGGTAAATATCCACAAAACCGCCGCAATCTATTTCCGTGGGTACAAAGAGCACGCCCTGTTCCTGCAACTCGTTTAACCTGTCCCAGTTTCCGCCCTTAACCTCCGCTTTTATGGCATCGGTTTCTTCACGGGACGGAACGTTGTCTCCCAGCATCTCGGTGCAGTATCCCCATTCGGTAACCATATCCGTATAAAAGCTGCTTATGAAGTGCTCGCAGTAGCTACAGTGCGGTATCAAACTATCGTGCATATTATCAAATATCCTCTCACTTTAGTATAAAGTATAAGCACCTTACTTGTGAATATATATGACCTACGTCATATAAAACTGGACAGGCAAACGCCGCTACAGTTATAATCGCCTTAACAAATCAAGTTTAAATATCAGTATCTATTTGGAGGTTTGAAATTGGATTTAAAGGAATATATAAGGGATGTGCCCGATTTTCCGCAAAAGGGGATCATATTCAAGGATATCACCACGCTGCTTCAGAGTCCTGAGGCGTTTAAATACGTAATAGACCGCTTTGTTGAAGAATACAAAGATGAGGGAATAGAAGGTATTGTGGCCATGGATGCCAGGGGCTTCATCTTCGGCGCTCCGCTGGCTTACCAGTTAGGCGTTCCTTTTATACTGGGGCGCAAGCCGGGCAAGCTGCCCGCGGCATGCATTTCGGCCAGCTATGCGTTGGAATATGGCACCGATTCTCTGGAAATGCACACTGACTCCATTAGCCAGGGGCAGAAGATACTGATAGTCGACGATTTGCTGGCTACCGGCGGAACCATGTCAGCGGTAATTGAGCTTGTGGAAAAGCTGGGCGGAGAAATTGCCGGTATAGCTTTTGTGGTTGAGCTTACGTTCATACCAGGACGGCAGAGATTAGGCGATTATCCCATATTATCATTGGTGCAGTATTAGGTGGTGTTAGTGAAAGCTATTGAATGGGCCAAAGGAAAAGTAAGACTAATAGACCAGACCAAGCTTCCAACAGAAGAGGTATATATAGAAATAGACAACTATGAGGAGCTTGCCTGTGCCATAGAGGATATGCAAATACGCGGTGCTCCGGCCATAGGTGTTGCCGCAGCGTATGCGGTGGCGCTGGGCGCAGATAAAATCGAGGCAACGTCGAAACAGGATTTTCTGGGCCAGCTTAAGGTAGTATTGGATAGGCTGGCTGCTACCAGACCCACCGCCGTCAACCTGTTCTGGGCACTGGAGCGCATGGACATGGTGGCTCAATCCGGCAAGGACATCGAAGCCATCAAGGCTGATTTATTAGTCGAAGCATTGCGCATGGATGCCGACGGTGAGGAGGCCAATATGCGCATGGGCGCCTACGGCGCAGAGCTCATAGAGGATGGCTATACCATACTTACCCACTGCAATGCCGGCGCGCTGGCTACGGAGGGATATGGAACGGCGCTGGGAGTAATCCGTGCAGCACATGGTCAGGGCAAAAAGATTCAGGTTTACGCCGATGAGACTCGCCCGCTGCTTCAAGGTGCGCGCCTTACCGCATGGGAGCTGATAAAGGATGGAATCGCGGTAACACTGATTACCGATAGCATGGCTGGTTATTTCCTCAAAGGTGGCATGATAAACTGTGTAATCGTCGGCGCAGATAGGATTGCGGCCAATGGCGATGTGGCCAACAAGATAGGCACATATAGCGTAGCAGTTTTGGCTAAAGAGAATAACGTTCCGTTCTACGTGGCAGCGCCCACCTCGACAGTCGATCTGTCGCTGGCATCTGGAGATGAGATACCTATTGAGGAACGCAAGGCCGAGGAGGTTACGCATATCAAGGGAGTTGCGGTTGCCCCGGACGGCGTGAGTGTAGCAAACCCGGCGTTTGATGTTACACCGCATAAATACGTATCCGCAATTATCACGGAAAACGGCATAGCCAAAGAGCCGTACCTGATGACGTTAAAAGATATGGTTCGAGGCAAGTAAGTAACTGGAGGAATTGATGAGCGAAGCAAAGCTGGGAGTGATTGGCGGCAGCGGTCTGTATAAAATCGAGGGGCTTGAGGATATAGAAGAGGTCAAGGTAAATACGCCATATGGCGATCCCAGCGATGTTATCACCGTCGGCATGTTTGAGGGAGCACGCGTCGCTTTCCTGCCAAGGCATGGCACAGGACACCGCATAAACCCTTCTGAGATTCCTGTGCGTGCCAATATCTACGCTTTAAAATCGCTTGGAGTTGAGAGGATAATTGCGGTAAACTCCTGCGGCAGTTACAAAGAGGAGATAACGCCTGGTCATTTGCTCATCCCGGACCAGATAATAGATCGCACCAAGGGGCGGCCCAGCACCTTCTTCGAGGGTGGAATCGTGGCGCACGTGCCCTTCGCCGATCCATTCTGTGCGGACTTGAGCGATGTGCTATACAAAGCAGCGCAGGATGTGGGAGCTACGGTGCATAACGGCGGAACCTTTGTTGTTATGGAAGGGCCTCAGTTTTCAACTAAGGCCGAGTCGTTTCTGTACAAGTCGTGGGGGGCCAGCGTTATCGGCATGACTGTTATTCCGGAGGCCAAACTTGCCCGTGAGGCGGAGATTTGCTATGCTAGCGTTGCCTGTGTAACCGATTACGATTGCTGGCACCAAACACACGAAGCAGTTACCATAGAGATGGTGCTTGCCACCATGGCCAAGAACATAGACGCCTCCAAGCAGATTATTAAAATAGCGGCTGGCCGCATCTCTGGTGAAAGGGGATGCATCTGTGCCAGGGCTCTTAAAAATTCGATAGTAACAAATCCCAAGGTCATAACGCCGCAGAAGAAGCATGACCTTGGGATTTTAATAGGTAAATACATTAAGTAGGATAGGTGGTGGGAGCTTTCAAACCTAACTGTTCAGCGACAGCCATAGGCAGTATGCCCAATGTGGACGCTGGTGAGGCGCTTGACGTTGTGCTCAAGTATCTGCCTGATATACCCGTATGGCCGCAACTGCCCAAACGCTCGTTTCTGGAAAACATGTATGTGCAGTACAGCGAGGGCTTTCCTGGCGTTGTTCTCGATCACGAAAACGAGCGTATATACGTCGACTGTTCCAAGTCACTGGATGACCAGCTTGAGCAGCTGTATCAGGCGCATATAGATAACGACATAGATAAGTACCCGCTTACAGGGGACTACGCTGCTGGTTTCGATAAGCTCATAAACGATGGCGTAAGCTCTCCCGTCGCGGTAAAGGGGCAGGTTATCGGGCCCATCAGCTGGGGGCTTGCCGTTACCGATCAGAACCGCCGCTCTATAATCTATGATGACGTTCTGTCTGATGCGGTAGCCAAACACCTCAAGCTCAAAGCTGCATGGCAGGAAAGGGAGCTGCGCAAGCTATCTGGCAACACAGTGTTTTTCCTGGATGAGCCTTATCTGTCATCACTGGGTTCGGCGTTTGTATCTATCTCCAACGAAAAAGTAAAAGAAATGATTGATGAAGCCCTTTCCGGATTAAGCGGCCTTAAGGGCATACACTGTTGCGGGGTGACCGACTGGTCGCTGCTTCTGAGTACAACTATTGACATTTTGAGCTTCGACGCTTATAACTATTCTCAAAGCTTAAGTTTATATCCTGAGGATTTAAAAGCTTTCCTTAGCCGTGGAGGGATAATCGCTTGGGGCATCGTTCCCACCACTGAGGACGCACTTGAACAAGAAACGCCAGAAAGCCTATTAACTCGTCTCGATGAGGCGTTTTTATTACTTACCGAGAAAGGGATCGCGAAAGAGGACTTGATTGAGAGTTGCCTGATAACACCTTCGTGTGGACTAGCCTCTATTCCCAAAGAGGCTGCGTATACAGCGTTAAAATTAACATCTGGTGTCTCATATCTGCTAAAGAAGCGATACAACAAATAATATCGGAGGTAAGTAATGGGTTTCTTCAAGGGTCTGATTGATTTCATAACAGGGCGTAAAAAGGAAGAAGCACCGACGGCCGCTCCAGTGGAGGAGAAAGCGCCGAAACCAGCGCCTGCTCCTGAGCCGGTAGCCGAGGCTCCAGCAGTGGAGGAAGCTCCGGCGACAGAAGAAGCGCCAGCAGCGGAGGAAGCTCCCAAAGCGGCACCGAAGCCAAAAGCAGCGCCGAAGAAGAAAAAACCAAAAGCCAGTTAGGGCGTGTTTTAAGGCCCGGTTGGCAATTATTGAAAATAGGTATTTTATAGGGTTTATGGGATTAACCGTGCCCAGTTAAGATATGTATCTCCCTCACAGGGTGGAATTAGGAGTGATACTTCTGTATACTGTGAGGGAGTTGTCTTTGTATTGAAGGAGATTTGTATGGTAATAAGTTACGATGTTAAGGATATGGCGCTGGCTGCGGAGGGCAGAATTCGTATCGAATGGGCCTATCGCGAGATGCCAGTGCTAAAGCAGATAAGAGAGAGATTTATAAAGGAAAAACCGCTAAAGAGCGTTAGGATGTCGGCCTGTTTGCACGTTACCACGGAGACGGCCAATCTTATGCTTACGCTTAAAGATGGCGGAGCCGACGTGGTGCTGTGCGCGTCCAACCCTTTGAGTACGCAGGACGATGTTGCTGCCGCTCTGGTTGAATACGGCATTCCCACCTATGCCATAAAGGGCGAAGACAACGAAACCTATTACAAGCACTTGCTGGCCGCAGTTGAGTATGGGCCGCAGGTTACTATGGATGACGGCTGTGATGTGGTTGCCACCATTCACAAAGACTATCAGAACCTCATCCCCAATATCATCGGCGGAATGGAGGAGACCACCACCGGTTGTATCAGGCTTAATAGCATGCAAGCCGATGGCGTTTTAAAATATCCGGTTATAGCTGTTAACGATGCCAACACCAAGCATTTCTTCGACAACCGCTATGGCACTGGCCAAAGCACTCTTGATGGCATTACACGTGCCACCAATGTGCTATGGGCTGGTAAAAAAGTGGTTGTCTGCGGCTATGGCTGGTGTGGACGAGGCGTGGCCATGCGGGCCAGTGGGCTTGGCTCACATGTAATTGTAGTTGAGGTTGATCCGCTGCGCGCTTTAGAAGCGGTAATGGACGGTTACTGGGTAATGCCTCTTGTAGAGGCGTCCAAGATAGGTGATATTTTTATTACCGTTACCGGCGATATCAATGTTCTGGATGAGCCACATTTTGCCGTGATGAAGGATGGAGTGATTCTGGCCAACAGCGGCCATTTTAACAATGAAATAAAAATTCCGGTTCTGGAAAAGCAGGCAAAGCAGAAACGCCGCCTGCGTCAGTTTGTTGATGACTATGAGCTTGCCGATGGGCGGCACATATTCCTGCTGGGCGAGGGCAGGCTGGTAAACTTGGCTGCGGCCGAGGGCCACCCCGCCAGCGTGATGGATATGAGCTTTGCCAATCAGGCGCTTTGCTCCGAATATATGGTTAAACTAAACAAGCCGCTAAGCCCGGAGCTTCATCAGGTTCCTATCGAAATCGATAATGAGGTAGCCAGGCTTAAACTGGCGTCGATGGGCGTTGCAATTGACACTTTGACGGATGAGCAGCGCAAATATCTGGCAAGCTGGGAAAGCGGAACATAGAAAAAAGGAGATAAATAAATGACTACAAGTTTTATGAAAGCAGCACACATGCTGGTGACCTCAGAGTCGGTTACCGAGGGGCATCCTGATAAAATATGCGATCAGATATCTGACGCAGTCCTCGATTCCATTTTAACCGAAGACCCCATGGCCAGGGTGGCCTGCGAGACAATGGTAACCACCGGACTGGTTGTTGTTGCCGGTGAAATCACCACGAAATGCTATGTAGAAATTCCTGATATCGTGCGTGAAACCATACGTGAAATAGGTTATACAAGGGCAAAATACGGGTTTGACTGCGACACCTGCGGCGTGATGGTTGCGCTGCACGGCCAGTCCCCTGATATCGCCATGGGCGTTGATGAGGCGCTGGAAAAAAGGGAGGGCGATGAGGACGATCTGGACTCACAGGGTGCCGGTGATCAGGGCATGATGGTGGGCTTTGCCTGCAACGAGACTGAGGAATATATGCCGCTGACGATTTCACTGGCGCATAAACTGACCAAGCGGCTGGCCAAGGTGAGAAAGGATAAGTCACTGCATTACCTGCGCCCTGATGGCAAATCCCAGGTTACGGTGGAGTACAGCCATGGCGTACCGCAGCGCGTGTCATCGGTGGTTATCGGTACTCAGCATGACAGCGCCGTGAGCAGCGACACTATTAGAAGAGACGTTATAGAAACCGTTATCAGGGAGATAGTCCCGCATAGCCTGCTAGATAAAGATACCATATACTATGTAAACGCTACCGGCCGTTTTGTTATCGGCGGGCCGATGGGCGACTGTGGTCTTACTGGCCGCAAGATACTGGTTGATACCTATGGTGGTATTGCCCGCCACGGTGGCGGTGCCTTTTCGGGCAAAGACCCGACGAAGGTGGACCGCTCGGCAGCCTATGCGGCACGTTATGCCGCCAAAAACGTGGTTGCTGCAGGGCTTACCGATCGATTAGAGGTAATCCTGGGCTACGTTATTGGTGTGGCGCATCCGGTTTCGGTCACAGTAGAAAGTTTTGGCACGGCCAAGGTTGACGAGGAGCTTATCGAAAAGCTGGTTAACACGCATATCGATTTCAGCCCGGCGGCCATACTTCGCGACCTCAACCTGCGCCGGCCGATTTACCGAAATACGGCGGCCTACGGGCACTTTGGCAGGCACGACATAGATGCTCCTTGGGAAGTTACCGACAAGGCTGATATTCTGCGCGATGAAGCAGGGCTGAAGCCTAAGAAATAAATCACCGCGAAAAAGTAGATGCCTCAAAATATGAGCGAGGTCAAAGCAGTTATTCTTGTAGGAGGAGAGGGCACACGTCTTCGCCCCCTTACCTCAAGTGCGCCAAAACCCATGGTTCCTGTGCTCAATAGGCCGTTCTTGGAGCACGTGTTTAAGAACCTCAGTAACCATGGCATCAGGGACATAGTACTTGCACTGTGCTATTTGCCGGATAATATCCAGAGCTATTTCGGCAACGGCTCCGATTTTGGAATCAACTTAACCTACGTGGTTGAGGATTTTCCGCTGGGCACCGCCGGCGCGGTTAAGAACGTCTCCGATCTTATCGATAGTACTTTTCTTGTGCTCAACGGCGATGTTTACACCAACCTTGATATTACATCTATGGTTGCTTTACATAAAGATAGAGGGGCCAAGGCAACCATAGCGCTTACCCCCGTAGAAGACCCCAGCGCTTATGGAGTCGTAGATACTGACATCGATGGTAGGGTTAAAAGCTTCATTGAGAAGCCGAAGAGGGAGGATGCCCCCTCCAATATGATCAATGCCGGTACATATGTACTTGAGCCCGATGTGCTTAAGCATGTGGAACCGCACACCTTTTGTATGTTTGAAAACTACCTTTTTCCGCTGCTGCTTGATACGGGTGAACCCGTTTATGCCTACCCGTCAGACGCTTACTGGATAGATATCGGCACGCCGGAAAAGTACGCTAGCCTTAATCAACATTTGCTTTCTGGTGATTATGAAATCGACAGCAGCTGCAATATCCATCACAGCGCCAAGATAACCGGCGCCGTTCAGTTCGGCAGTAATTGCACCGTTGAATCGAACGTGATGGTGGAGGGGCCGACGGTTATAGGGGATAGATGCGTTATCAAGCGAAACTCGGTTATTAAAGAGGCTATAATATGGCCCGACACAATCATAGAAGAGGGTACAAGGATAGAAAACAGTATTGTTGGCGACGGCTGCCATATCGGTGCGGGCGCTTGTGTAATCGATGGGGTTGTGCTGGGTGGTAAAGTGGTTGTTGGCAGCGGATGTAAAATAAGCTGCAACGTAAGGGTTGATTACGGCGAGTGTATCGATCCTGATACGGTTATCGAGTAATTAATCGGAGTTATTTATATGTCAAGTAGCCCCATAAAGTTCGGCACAGATGGCTGGCGTGCCGTTATCGCAGAGGATTTTACCTTTGATAACGTGCGTATTTGTGCACAGGCGGTGGCCAATTTTCTGGCCGACGTTAAGATGGCAGATAAAGGTTTGGTTATTGGTTACGACACAAGATACGCCTCGGAGCGTTTTGCTGTCGCGGCAGCCGAAATAATTGCCGGAAACAACATCAAAGCTTACCTGTGCCGCAGGACATCGCCTACACCTGTAATCTCCTATGGTATCCTTGTGAAGCAGGCCGCAGGGGCGATTATCATCACCGCTAGCCATAATCCGGCAGAGTGGAACGGATTTAAGTATAAACCAGAGTATGCCGGCAGTGCCTCGCCGGAGGTCATATCCCAGATTGAAAGCCATATCCCCGGTATCATAGATTCGGGCGATGTTCGCAGTATCGCGCTGAAGGAGGGGCTTAAAAAGGGACTGATCAAATATATCGATCCATTCCCAGCTTATTACGAACAGATACGCAAGCTCGTTGACATTGATGCCATTCGCAGTGCAGGACTAAACGTGGCCGTAGATTCCATGTATGGCGCCGGTGCTGGCATCTTTAAAAAAATTCTCGCAGGCGGCAGCACCAAAGTTACCGAGATAAACCGCAACAGAAACCCGCTTTTTCCTGGCATTCAACCGGAGCCTATCGCTGTCAACCTGAAAAAGCTGTCGCGCATGATGGGCCGCGGCTACGATGTTGGCCTTGCCACAGACGGCGATGCTGATCGCATTGGCATTGTAGGTGAGCAGGGCGAATTTATTACGCAGTTGGTAACATACGCGCTGCTGACGCTTTATATGCTGGAGGTTTTACAGCAGCGTGGCGCAATAGTAAAAACCATCACCACCACCGACATGGTCTATCAGTTGGGCCAGATATACGATGTGCCAGTTTTGGAAACGTCGGTTGGGTTCAAGTACGTGGGCCCGCTGATGATCAAGGAAAACGCCCTTATTGGCGGCGAGGAAAGCGGCGGCTACGGCTTCCGTGGTCATATTCCAGAGCGGGACGGCATTTTGGCCGGACTCTATTTTCTCGATCTGATGATAAAGCTGAAGATGAAGCCGTCGCAGCTGGTGGCACACCTGTACAACAAAGTTGGCCCCCACTATTATCACAGAATAGACCTTGATTTTCCCGCAAAAGATCGTGGCGCTATAGTGTCACGCGTTAAAAACAGCAACCCGGAACAGATCGACGGCACTCCGGTAGTCAGAGTCGATACCCTTGATGGATATCGTTTCAGGCTGGCCGATACATCGTGGCTGCTGATACGTTTTTCGGGAACAGAGCCCATACTGCGTATCTACGCCGAGACGTCATCACCGGAGCGGGTGCAAAGGCTACTTGCCGAAGGCAAAAAACTAACGGGGGTTTAAAATGAACAACCTCGATGACTTAAGGCTCTATAGCAAAATGGACCCTGACGGTATGATGAAGGCCATTCGTGATTTGCAGCAGCAACTTAAGACAGCTCTTGGTTTAGGCATGCAATTCAAACTGCCTCATCGCCATCGCCAGATAAACAAGGTTGTTGTATTGGGTATGGGCGGTTCTGCCATCGGTGGAGACCTTATCGGTGGCCTGTTATCGCAAGAAGCACGCGTGCCCGTCATCGTCAGTCGTGGTTACAACTTGCCCAAGTACGTAGACGGCCAGACGCTGGTAATAGCCTCCAGCTATTCGGGCAACACTGAAGAAACCATCGCTGCTTTTGAGCAGGCGTTAAAGACCAACGCCAAAAAGCTGGTTATCACCACCGGCGGCAAGCTTAAAACGCTGGCCGAGCGTAGAAACGTGCCGGTGTGCGTTTTTAACTATAAGGCTCAACCGAGGGCGGTGCTTGGTTACAGTATGGGCTTGATGATAGGCATTTTACATAATATCGGTGTCATTGGCAGTAAATCTGACGAGGTGACCGAGACGATTAAAACTATCAATGACATATCGGCAAAAATCGACGCTGTGGTGCCGCTGTCCTATAATCCTGCAAAGCAACTGGCGCAAAAGCTGGTTGGTAAAATAGTGGTAGTTTACGGTGGAGGGATATTTGCTGAAGTTGCGCATCGCTGGAAGACGCAGGTCAATGAAAACAGCAAGGCATGGGCCTTCTACGAGGCCTACTCGGAGCTAAATCACAATGCGGTGGTTGGCTATGAGTTTCCCCGTGAGCTTGCCGATAAAGTGTACGTAGTGATGTTGCGTGCGCTATCCATCCACCCCCGCAATCTGAAGCGGTATGAGCTTACCGCCGGGATACTTGATAAATCCGGCGTTAGTTATGAGATATTAGACGCGGTAGGGGAGAGCCTTCTCAGTCAGGCCATGAGCCTTATCTTTTTCGGCGACTGGGTTACCTACTATCTTGCCATCCTCTACGGAGTAGACCCCTCTCCGGTCAAGGTCATAAGCGCCCTCAAAGATAAGCTGGCACAGGCATAGTTTTTAGTAAAACAAAAGCAGCGGCCGAATTCGACCGCTGCCGTAATTTTCAAAGATGCTTTTTCTTTTATCTCTTGGTATACTGTGGCGCCTTGCGGGCTCTTTTGAGTCCGTATTTTTTACGCTCTTTCATTCTGGGGTCGCGAGTAAGCATGCCGTTGCTCTTAAGTATAGGTTTCAGGCTCTCATCGGCTTTTACCAGCGCTCTTGATATACCATGTGAAATGGCTCCGGCTTGGCCTGAAATACCTCCGCCCTCAACTTTAACTACGGCATTGTACTGGTTTGAGGTGTTGGTCAGCTTCAGTGGCTGCAGTATGACATCCTGCAGAACCTTCCTGGCAACGTTTTCTTCCAGTGGCTTGCCGTTTATAATAACAACGCCCTCGCCCTTCGTCAGCCTTACCTGTGCTGTGGATGTCTTTCTTCTTCCTGTGCCACTAAAATAGGTATGTTCGCTCAAAACCTTAAAACCTCCTGCTATTTGCCTTGTACCTGAGCCTCGTGCGGATGCGTTGGCCCGGTATACACTTTCAGTTTTTTAAACATTGCTGCTCCCAGCCGGTTGTGAGGCAGCATTCCCTTTATTGCGTGCTCTATTATTCTCGTGGGATGTTTTTCCATCATCCTGGCGTAGTTCGCACTTTTTAAGCCGCCGGGGTAGTTTGAGTGACGGTAGTACATTTTCTGATCGGTCTTGTTACCGGTTACCACCACCTTTTTGGCATTTATCACTATTACATAGTCTCCAACATCCAAGTTTGTGGTATATATTGGCTTATGCTTGCCCTTGAGCAGTACAGCAGCTTCTGTTGCTAGCCTGCCTAGCGTTTTGCCCTCGGCATCCATAACGTGCCAGGCGCGCTCTATATCTGCTTTTTTAACACTGTATGTTTTCATTCTTCTTCCCCGTATATGTCGATGTCGTAGTTTATTTTCATCAAGTACAGCCCGTATGGCGGGGCCGTAGGCCCGGCCAACCCATACTTCTTTGCGTTTATTATACCCCTAAACGCTTCTATCTTCAGCTCTCCCGTGCCCACTCTCAGTAAAGTTCCCACAGTTCTGCGTATCTGCTGCTTTAAAAACGAATCGGCTTTGATATCGAATAATACCAGTTCGCCCTCTTTACTGGCTTTGGCTTCGTACACGGTTCGTACGGTGCTCTCCGAATAATTATCCGCCTGTGTAAAAGAGGCGAAGTCCGCTTTTCCGATGAGCTCCTGCGATGCCTCATGCATGGCGTCGATATCCAGCGGAGTAGCTACCTGATACGCTCTGTTCACCTGAAGCGCCGAGCGCTGTGGGCTGTTTAGGACCCGGTAGCGATATTCTCTGTTTTTAGCTTCCTTTCTTAGTCTGAAGTTGCTGTCTATTTGGCGTGCCGCCTTAATTGCTATATCCTGAGGTAGATGGTAGTTTAATCCATCTATAAAGTTGCTGTTTTTGAGAGCCGACCGCGTTTTAAAGCCTATAACCTGTCCATTAGCGTGCACCCCTGCGTCGGTACGGCTGGCCCCTATTATTCTTATTTGTTCTCCCGTCAGTTTTTCAATCGCCTGTTCCAGTTCACGCTGGATGGTCGGTTCCTGAGCTTGAAGCTGAAAACCATGATATCTTGTGCCCTCGTATTCAACAACACAAATAATCATTCTAGTTGTCGAATGCTGCTCAACCATCACACCAGTTCTAGTTGGACCATAAACGCGCCGTCGCCTTGGCGTGGACCAAGCCTCAGGATACGTGTATATCCGCCGCTGCGGCCGGCATATCTTGTGCTCAGTTCATCAAATACCTTATCTACTACATGCTTGTCTGTAACCAAAGTGATAACGCGCCGCCGCGCGCTTAAACTGCCATCCTGGCCCAGCGAAATTATCTTTTCCGCAAGTCCTCTAGATTCTTTTGCCTTGGCTTCGGTGGTAACTATCTTCTCGTGTTTGAGGAGGTCTGTTGCCAGGTTTTTAAATAATGCCAACCTGTGGGAAGAAGACCGTCCCAGCCTACGTCCGGCTACCCTATGCCTCATTTTCTGTAACTTCCTTTTCTTCTGTTATGTCTTCGGATGTTATATCTTCGGGCTCCCCATCCTCTTTGCCCTCTTCCTCTTCGGATATAAGTCCGAATTCTTTAAGTTTGTCCCACAGTTCTTCCAGAGACTTCTGTCCGAAGTTCTTGATTTCTTTAAGCAACTGCTCCCTGGTCTTGCCAAGGATCTCTCCAGCTACGGTGAACTTGCTTCTTCTAAGGCTATTTAGCGTGCGCACAGAAAGCCCCAGTTGATCTACGGGCATGTTATATTGCTCTTGCGTTATGGAAAGACCGTGTAACGGTTCCTCTGCCTCCTGCTGAAATTCATCAACATCGCGGAAAATTACTAACCCGTCAATGAGAACTTTGGCCGCTTTCTTGATTACCTCAAGAGCGGTGCTCGTTCCATCCGTCCAGACATCCAGTATCAGACGGTCGCAGTTGGTATATTCACCCACACGTATCTTTTCCACGTTGTAGTTTACACGTCGTGTTGGGGAGTATATTGCATCTATTGGAATCACCCCCAGCGGTAGGTTTTCATCTGGTTTGGCAATGGAATAACCCTTACCTTGCTCGATATAGAATTCAACCGTGAGTTTGGCCTCTTTTGAATCTAATGTGGCCAGATACAGGTCGGGATTGACGATCTCGAAATCGGCCGATGATCTGATATCTGAGGCATGTACCTTTTGCTGCCCGCTCATCTCCAAATTCATCCTGCCGTGCTGATCAGACAGGGGCCTTAGGCGTATCTCTTTGACGTTGAGCAGTAACTCCATAGTATCCTCTTTAATTCCCGGGATGGTAGAGATTTCGTGTTCAACTTCATCTATTTTAACCGCGGTTACAGCGGCGCCGGGCAACAGTGCCAATAGAACGCGGCGCATGGCATTACCTAGCGTTATGCCAAAACCGCCGTCCAAAGGCTCGATGGAGAAACGTCCATAGTTTCCGGTTCCGTCGGTGTACTCTATTTTAGGATTTAGGATTTCTAGCAAGAAATGCCTCCTTATAGCGACTATCTTGAGTAATATTCAACTACCAGCTGCTCTTGTATGGTTGCATCGATGTCGCTACGTGATGGGTATGACAGTACCTTCCCCGTCATATTTTTGGCATCTAAGCTCAGCCAGCTGGGTATTTCTTTGTCCTGAATTACTTCTGCCATCAGCTTGTATATGCCGCTTTTTGTTTTGTTTCCCTTCCAAGCAATTACATCTCCGGGTTTAACCTGGCACGATGGGATATCAGTTTTTCGCCCGTTGAGAGTAATATGCCCGTGGCCGACTATTTGCCGCGACTGACGGCGTGAGTCGGCAAAACCTAAGCGGTAAACCGCGTTATCCAAACGCGTTTCTAAAATCTGAAGCAGGTTTTCGCCGGTAAGACCGGGTCTTTTTTCAGCAGTGGCAAAGTGTCCGCGAAATTGACGCTCTAGAACACCATAGATGTAACGTACTTTCTGTTTGCCCCTGAGCTGTAAACCTCGGTCCGAGAGCCTGCGTTGTCGGCGGCGGTTGCCATGTTCTCCGGGGGGATAGCTGCGTTTCTCTAAGGCGCACTTAGGGCTAACGCATCTGTCTCCTTTAAGCATTAGCTTCTCACCTTGCCGACGGCAAAGCTTACAAACCGGCCCATTGTAGCGGGCCATAGACCCTCCTCCTTTTCAGCTCTTATTAGCTGATCCTATATTCTTCTTCTTTTGGGTGGACGACACCCGTTATGCGGCATAGGTGTTACGTCTCTTATACTGGTTACACTAAGTCCCGCTGCCTGCAGCGAGCGTATTGCCGCCTCCCGGCCGCTTCCGGGACCCTTCACGTTAACGTCTACTTGTCTCAACCCATGTTCCATAGCGCGTTTGGCCGCCTCTGTGGCCGCCATCTGTGCGGCGTAGGCCGTGCTCTTGCGCGATCCTTTAAATCCAACCGTGCCCGCACTTCTCCAGGCAATAACGTTGCCCTGCGGATCGGTTAGAGTGATAATAGTATTGTTGAATGTCGATTGAATAAACGCCTTCCCTTTTGGAATCTGCTTTCGTTCTCTTCTCCTGACACGGGTCGGTTTTTTCTTGTTGGCCATATTTCCTCCGTTATTTTAGCCTTTACGTAATTGACTATTTCTTGGCTGCTGCACGTCTTCTACCTGCAACGGTCTTTCGCCCGCCACGTTTGGTTCTGGCATTAGTTTTGGTGCGCTGGCCATGAACGGGAAGCCCGCGGCGATGCCTGATCCCGCGATAACAACCGATCTCAACAAGCCTTTTTATATTAAGGTTGACCTCGCGTCGGAGGTCCCCCTCAACGGTGTAATTCTTGTCGATGGCATCTCGGATGCGGCTTACCTCTTCCTCGGTCAGGTCGCGCACTTTTACATCCGGGCTGATGCCGCTGTTGTCAAGAACCTTCTGGCTACGGCTGCGTCCGATGCCGTAGATATAGGTTAGCGCAATCTCAACCCGCTTATCTTTGGGGAGGTCAACTCCCAGAATACGAGCCATTATTCCTCCTAGTTAGGTATAACTATCCCTGTCTCTGCTTGTGTCTCGGGTTTTCGCAGATGACCCTTACAACGCCTTTGCGTTTTATTACCTTGCACTTGTCACAGCGCGGTTTTACCGAAGCTTGTACCTTCATTGTTTTCCTCTAAACGTCCTATTTGAATCTATAAGTAATCCGGCCCCTCGAAAGATCGTATGGAGAAAGTTCTACCAGGACCTTGTCACCGGTTAGTATCTTAATAAAATGCCGTCTGATTTTCCCAGATATATGCGCCAAAACCTTGTGCCCGTTAGCCAGCTCTACCCGGAACATGGCGTTGGGTAGCGGCTCCGTTACCGTTCCCTCAACCTCTATTGCATCCTTTTTGGGCATATGTTTTTGTCTCCTATGCTTTGGTCAATGTTAATATTTCGGCCTTGCCGTCGGTTACGGCGATTGTATGTTCAAAGTGAGCCGAAAGACTGCCGTCGGCGGTAATTACCGTCCATCCTGAGTCGGTCAGCTTGGTTTGCCACCCACCTGCGTTTACCATCGGTTCAATTGCCAGCGTCATGCCTTTTCTTAAGATCGGGCCGCGCCCTTCTGCGCCGAAATTGGGAATCTGAGGGTCCTCGTGCATATCCCGTCCGATGCCGTGCCCTACATATTCTCTGACCACTGAGAAACCGTTTGTTTCGACGTGCCTTTGAATGGCAGACGAAACATCTCCCAGATGAACACCGTCTTTGGCTTTGGCTATTCCGGCCATGAGCGATTCTTGAGTTACCCGCATCAGTTTCTGCGCATTTTGGCTTATTTTGCCAACGGCCAACGTTTTCGCTGCATCTCCCTGAAAGCCGTTATATATCACGCCGAAATCTATGCTTACTATGTCGCCCTCTTTGAGCGTTCTTTTTGAGGGTATGCCGTGTACAATCTGCTCGTTTACCGAAACGCAAATCGATGCCGGGAATCCGCGGTAACCCTTGAAAGACGGGATGGCGTTATTCTTTTTTGCTTCCTCCTTGGCTATCTTGTTCAACTCTTGAGTGTTTATTCCCGGTTCAACCGAGCGCTTCAGCTTCTCAAGGACGATTGCGACAATGCTGCCTGCCTGCCGCATTATATCGATCTCTTCAGGAGATTTTATTATTATTCCCATTTATTTAACAACCGCAAGCAACCTCTCCGCCACTTCTTCGGCTTGGCCCTCGCCGTTTATCTTACCTAGCTTTCCGATTTTATCATAATAGTCAATAAGCGGCTTGGTCTGCTTGGTGTAGACATCAAGCCTGCTTCTTACCGTTGCCACTGTGTCATCGTCTCGCTGATATAGCTCACCGCCGCATGCGTCGCATACGCCTTTTACCTTAGGCGGCATGTTTATTTCGTGGTACGGTGTCTGGCAGCCGCGGCATATCCAGCGCCCGCCTAGTCTTCTTACCACTTCTTCATCTGATACGTTGATATAAAGAGACTTGGTCACACTTTCGCCGTTTTTGCTCAAGGCTTCATCCAGCGCTTTTGCTTGCTCAAGCGTTCTGGGAAAGCCATCCAAGAGCAACCCTGTGTCGCAATCCGGTCTGGCGATACGCTCTAAAATCATTTTGATTGTTATCTCGTCTGGTACCAGTTCACCCTTGTCCATATACTTTTTGGCTTCAAGGCCCAATCTGGTTCCCTTTGATAGAGCCTCCCTGAACAGGTCTCCCGAAGCTATATGTGCCAGTCCCACTTCCTGTGAGATGGCTGCCGCCAGCGTTCCTTTGCCCGCTCCTGGCGCTCCCAGCAGGATGTATATTTTCCTGTCCATTTGCTCCTTTTCTAAATAGTGCCAGTCCTGTTTATATTAACTCCCAAGTGAGTATAGCTACTTTATAAAGCCATCGTAGCGGCGCATTACCAGCTGCGATTCCAGTTGTCTCATCGTATCGAGCGTTACGCCTACCAGAATCAGCATCGCCGTGGCGCTGACGGTCACCAGCATGGTTTCATCGCCCGATATCCAGCGCGCTATGTATGGCATAATGGCTATGATGCCCAAGAATATGGCTCCGCCCCAGGTTATACGGAAGATTACCCCCATCAGATACTTGTGGGTGGGTTTGCCCGGCCGTATTCCCGGTATAAAACCGCCCTGTTTCTGCAGCGATTCGGCCAGGTTTTGCTGCTGAAAAACGGTATAAGTATAAAAGAAACTAAACGCTACGACCAGAATGAAAAGTGCTATCCAGTAGAATGGCTCTCCTGTGCCCAGCCATCTGCCGATCCAGTCAAATGCTCTATTTCCCTGAAACCATCCTGATAACACGGATGGCAGCATTAAAAACGCGTTGGAAAAGATAATCGGTATCATTCCTGCCGAGTTAACGCGCAGCGGAATAAAGTTTGATCCTCCCTGCTTGTACATGCGCCCGCCCCTGAATACGCTCTTGGAGTACTGTACTGGTATGCGTCTTTGAGCCTCGGTGAATATTACCACCGCGCCGAATATGATGGCAGCAAATACGATGAACCAGGCAAATCCTCCCCAGTTGTTTGTGGAAGCGAATCGCTGGAAGTTGGGGTATACACTTGCAACTATGTTGGCGAAGATAATCATCGATATACCATTGCCTATCCCCTTTTCGCTTATGCGCTCACCCAGCCACACCAGGAACATGGTTCCCGCGGTCAAGGCAAGTACCATGGATACCGTGGGAAGCAACGCGCTTCCGGAAAGCCCTATGTTGGATACAGCCCCGCCTTGTTGTAATAACATAAGCTGCCCGTAGCCGCTAAGCATGGCCAGTGGTATGGTTAGCCAGTGTGTGTACTGATTTATTTTAGCCCTGCCTGCCTGGCCCTCACGGGAGAGTTGCTGCAGGCGTGGAATCACCGGGGTCAGCACCTGAATTATGATGGTGGAAGTAATGTATGGATAGACGCCCAGCGCCACCACACTCATCTTTCTCAATGAGCCACCGCTTATTAAATCCATCAAGCCCAGATACTCGTTTTCACTGTATATATTTGCTAGTGCTGCCTGATCAACGCCCGGCAAGGCTATAACAGCGATCACGCGAAAAACAACCAGTATGAAGAACGTAAAAAGCAGCTTGCTCCTAATGTCAGGCTGCTTAAACGCATCTAGGACTGCCTGTAAAAGTTGTGGTTTAGACCTTTTTTTGGCCTGCCGCATTCATGCTTCCTCTATAGCTGTTCGGCCTTTCCTCCGGCTGCCTCTATTTTGGTTATGGCGGTTTTAGAGAACTTGTTGGCCTTTACTGTGAGCTTCTTTTTGATCTCTCCATGCCCCAGAATTTTAACTGGCACTTTGGTCGATTTTATGAGTCGGGCGATTACCAGTTGCTCAGGGGTGATTTCGGTCTTACTGTCGAATATATTGAGCCTGCTCAAGTTAACGGTGGCATACTCGGTTCTGAATATATTGGTGAAGCCGCGTTGTCGGGGCAGACGCTGGATTATGGGCAACTGGCCACCCTCAAACCTGGGATGAACGTTGCCGCCGGAACGTGATTTCTGCCCTTTGCACCCGCGGCCGGAATACGTCCCGTGGCCGCTGCCATCGCCGCGTCCTACCCTCTTACTTTTATGTTTTGAACCCGGTGCGGGTTTCAGTTCATTCTGTAGCATTTTCCTCAACCTTAACCAAATGTCTTACCTTGTACACCATTCCTCTTATGGTGGGGTTGTCCTCTTTAATAACGATATGATTTAAACGGCGCAAGCCCAGTGCTTTAATGGTTGCACCCTGATCCTTGGCATAGCCGATTGCACTTTTTGTCCAGGTGATTTTTATCTTAGCCACTCTTGCGTGCCTCCGAAGCCTCTTTGAGCCGGTTGAGTTCGTTTAGGGCTACCATTGTGGCTTTCACCACGTTCTGCGGGTTGTCGCTTCCCAGGGATTTGGTGAGGATGTCCTTGATACCGGCAGCCTCTACCACCGCCCTGATCACGCCGCCTGCGATAACCCCGGTGCCGGGCGCTGCGGGTTTGAGCATAACCTTACCTGCGCCGTATCTGGCGGTCATTTCGCAGGGTATAGTGGTACCCTTTGTGGGTATTTCTACCATGCTCTTTCTGGCAACTTGGCCCGCTTTTCTAATGGCCAGCGCAACCTCCCTTGCCTTGCCCATCCCAACGCCCACGCTTCCGTTTCCGTCACCGGCAACAACCAGAGCGCTGAAGCTGAATGTTCGTCCGCCCTTTACCACCTTGGCAACCCGGTTTACATTAACCAGCTTTTCGTTTATTAGTGGTTCTTTGCTATCGAAGTCTCTATCCATTAAAACTTTAACCCCGCTTCTCTGGCGGCTTCTGCCAGAGCTTTTACCCTGCCGTGATATTTGTATCCGCCACGGTCGAAAACGACCTCGCTGATTTTCTTATCCTTGGCCAGTTTGGCAACATGAGTGCCAAGCAGACCTGCCTGCGCAACCTTGTTTTTGCCTTTGGTGTCCTTTTTTAGTTCCGGCGTAAGCGTTGACGCCGCCGCCAGAGTGTTTCCCGCAACGTCGTCTATAACCTGAGCATAAATGTGACTGGTGCTGCGAAACACGCACAGGCGCGGCCTCTGCGCCGTTCCCGAGACCTTGTTGCGCACCCGAGCGTGTCTTCTGTTTCTTGCATCTCTTACTTCTTGGATGGATAAAGTCATCTTATATAGATTTCCTACTTCAACTTAAATTGTTATTTGGCGCCAACCCTGCCGGCCTTTCCTGCCTTGCGCCTGATCTTTTCGCCCTCGTACTTTATTCCCTTGCCGGTATACGGATTGGGTTTCCTTGCTTTTCTGATGTCCGCTGCTTGCTGGCCAACGTCCTCTTTGTTTATTCCGGTAACAATGACCTTGTTGTTGCCTTCGACCGCCAGCGTTACGCCGGGCATGGGCTCTATCTTTACCGGGTGGGAGTATCCCACCTGGAGCACCACGTTTTTGCCATCCATCTGGGCGCGGTAACCCACTCCAACCATTTCCAAGGTTTTCCTAAAGCCCTCGCTTACACCCACAACCATGTTGTTAAGCAGGCTCCTGGTAAGGCCGTGGAGAGACCTGTGAGTTTTTCCCTCGCTGGGCCGTTCTACAATGACGTTGTCGTCGCCCATGCTTATCAGCATATCGGGATGCAGCGTGCGTGCCAGCTCCCCCTTGGGCCCTTTAACTATTACATCGCTGCCTTCTATGTTTACCTCTACACCTTTAGGTACGGGTATCGGCATACGTCCTATTCTAGACATAGTTCATCACCACACATAACACAATACTTCGCCGCCAAGGCCTTTGCGCTTGGCATTGTCACCAGTCATTATTCCCTGCGATGTGGATATAATGGATGTACCGATTCCTCCGTATACGCTGGGTATTTTATCTTTATGCGCATACACTCTTAAGCCCGGCTTGCTCACTCTCTTCAATCCTAAAAGAAGGGGATTGCCCTTTTCATCATATCTGAGATCTACTTTTATAACACCTTGAGGCTTTTTAGCCTCCAGAATACAGTTTTTAACGAAGCCCTCATTTTTAAGGATATCGGCTATTTGCCTTTTTATTTTTGAGGCAGGTATGTTCACAGAACCGTGCCTTGCCATAACGGCGTTTCTTATTCTGGTAAGCATATCTGCTATGGGATCGGTATTCATAAACTTACGTCCTTTACCAGCTCGATTTCCTAACCCCGGGAAGTACACCGTCAAGCGCGAGCTTGCGGAAACATATGCGGCACAGGCCGAACTGCCTGATGTATCCCCTGGGACGGCCGCACAGATAACAGCGATTCCTTTGCTGAACCCGGTACTTCGGGGGACGTTTTGATTTTGCAATTTTAGAGAGTTTTGCCAAACTTTAGCCTCCGTTTATCTTAAGAGCTTTTTTAAAGGGCATTCCCATCAGTTCTAAAAAGCGTCTGCCCTCTTCATCGTTTCTGGCGGTTGTTACCACGTTTATTTGCAGCCCTCTTACCTTGTCGACCTTATCGTATTCTATTTCAGGGAAAACCGTTTGGTCCTTGAGCCCCAGCGAGTAATTACCTCTTCCATCGAACGAATTGCGGGATACGCCACGGAAATCACGGATTCTGGCCAGCGTGGTGCTTACGATCTTGTCGAAGAACTGATACATCTTCTCGCCACGCAATGTCACCGACATTCCCACCGACATACCTTTGCGCAGCTTGAACTGTGCTATGGACTTTTTCGACTTGTTGATGATCGGTTTCTGGCCCGTTATGGTAGATACGTCCTGGGCCGCAGACTCCATTGCACGCGGGTTTAGTAGTGCCTCTCCCATGCCTATATTGACCACTATTTTTTCAAGTCGCGGTACCTGCATGATGTTTTTATACTTGAAATCCGTCATCAGCGCAGGCACTATTTCTTTTATATATCGTTCCTTCAGCCTATCCATCAGTCGACAACCTCATCGCAATGCTTGCAGAATCTAACCTTGCCACCCTTCTTAAGAGGGCGATATCCGACGCTAGTTGGCTTGTTACATTTGGAACAGACCAGCCTTACGTTGGAAATTTCTATCGACGCTTCTCTATGTATTACTCCTCCGGGGTCTGTTGCGGTACGCGGTTTGGTGTGACGCTTCATCATATTAATACCTTCGACCACCAGCCTTTTCTTGTGTGGATACGCGTATCGTACCGTTCCGGTTTTGCCTTTGTCTTTGCCTACTATAACTATCACGTTGTCGTTTTTACGAATCTTCATCTTATAAGACCTCTGGTGCCAGTGAAACTATCTTCATGAAGTTTTTATCTCTAAGCTCTCGTGCTACCGGGCCGAAAATACGGCTACCCCTTGGCTCGTTTTTATCGGTCAGTATCACGGCGGCGTTTTCATCGAACCTGATATATGATCCATCCGGGCGTTTGTATGGTTTAACGGTGCGCACTATAACGGCACGAACCACCTCTTTTTTCTTTACCGCTGCATGGGGTATGGCAACTTTTACCGTAGCTACGATAATATCGCCGACACGCGCATATCTTCTGCGTGTTCCACCCAGTACGTTGATGCACATTATCTGTTTGGCGCCAGAGTTATCGGCGACTTTAAGCCTGGTTTGCGGTTGTATCATGGCTGGTCCTCTGCCTCTGCATCATCCTCTGATTCCGGTATAGCCTCTGCTTCAGCAACAGCCTCTGTTTCAGCAACAGTAGCAGGTTTCTCTTCAGGCGTGGCTGACTCTGCTTCTACCTCTGCTTCTACCACTGCCTCTGCTGATTCGATCTTAGCTTTGGCCTTCACCTCTACCTGCTCAGGTTTTGTTTTGGGTATCTCGATTTCTGTATAAGGAACCTCAACCACCTCTTTACGGCTGATGATGTCCGTTACTATCCAGCGTTTTTCTTTTGATATAGGACGATGTTCCATAATCTGAACCGTATCGCCTATCTGGCACTCATTGTTCTCGTCGTGAGCCATAAACTTGGACATCTGTTTTACTATACGTTTGTACAGGCGATGCGGCCTTCTGGTTTCCACTACCACTACAGCGGTTTGATTCATCTTATTGCTGATCACATGTCCAACGCGTTTTTTTCTGTTTTTTTGCATAATCTATTCCTGGCCCTGTGCAAGCTGACGCTCGCGCATTATCGTTTTAATTCGAGCGATTGTTTTCTTAACTTTCTTTAACTCGTTTTTATCGGAAAGCTGTCCGGTCGCCACCTGGAAACGTAGGTTGAACCGCTCATGATGCGACTCTTGCAACTGCTTTGAAAGGTCTTCTTTGTTTAGTTTACGAATCTCTTTTGATTGCATATGTACCTACCTAGGCAATTGCCTCTCTGCTGACGAATTTTGTTGCTATGGGCAGCTTATGGGATGCCAGTCTCATCGCTTCCTTTGCCACATCCTCTTTTATTCCGGCAATTTCAAACATTACCCTGCCCGCTTTTACCACGGATACCCAGTGATCCGGTGCACCTTTACCGCTGCCCATTCTGGTCTCGGCTGCCTTCTTTGTAACCGATTTCTGCGGGAATATCCTTATCCACACTTTTCCGCCACGCTTGATGTAACGGGTCATGGCACGTCGTGCTGCCTCTATCTGATTGGCGGTTATCCATGTAGATTGCAAGGCCTGAAGCCCGAAATCACCAAAAGCAACCGTGCTTCCCCTTTGGGCCTTGCCCCTGCGGTTACCCCTGTGTACCTTTCGCCATCTAGTTCGTTTAGGCTGTAGCATCGTACCCCATCACTTCGCTAAAAGTTATAATTCTTTATACTGCCTCTTCAAATTCGTCCATTTTGTGTTCGGGAAGAATATCTCCCTTATATATCCATACCTTTATGCCGATGCGACCCATAGTGGTGTGCGCCTCGGCAAGCCCGTAGTCGATATCTGCGCGTATTGTATGCAGTGGAACACTGCCATCACTGTCCTTCTCGTTGCGGGCGATTTCTGCGCCGTTCAATCTTCCGGCAATACGTATCTTTATACCTTTGGCTCCACGCTGCATGGTTCGCATTATAGCCTGCTTCATGGCTCGTCTGTAGGCCACCCTGTTCGATATCTGGCTAGCGATGTTCTTGGCAACCAGCAGAGCGTCTAGCTCGGGAGCAAATACCTCACGGATATTGAGCTGTACCTTCTTGCCGGTTTTCTTCTCCAGCAGCGCTCTCATCTCGTCTACTCTCTGCCCGCCGCGTCCGATGACTATGCCGGGCTTGGCGGTGTAAACGGTAACCGATAATTGATTGGACCCTCGATCTGTCTCCACGTTGGATATATCGGCATCCTTGTACTTTTCCTCAACAAGCTTGCGCATATCCAAGTCTTCCATTAAAAACTCGGTATACTGCTTATCGGCGTACCATTTCGCCTTCCAATCCCTTATTATTCCAAGCCTGAATCCGTTAGGATGAACTTTCTGACCCAACTAAACCTCCTCGACGATGACGGTCACATGAGTTGACCGCTTCAGGATAGGGCTGACCCTTCCTCTTGACCGGGGACGAAACCGTCTCTGGGTACGGCCCCCGCTGGCGTATATTTTGCTTATCTTAAGATCTACTGGAGACATCTGGAAGTTGTTCTCAGCGTTGGCTGCGGCTGATTTAACCACCTTGGCCACCTGTCTTGCCGCCGGGGTGGGCAGAAAACGCAGGATAACGAGCGCCTCGGCAACTTTCTTATCGCGCACAGTGTTTACAACTCTGCGAAACTTCTGCGCCGATCCTCTAAGTCCTTTTGCTGTAGCTTTAACTTCCACAAATGTTCTCCGCTATAATCTACTTCTTTTTGACTTTGGATGTTCTGTCAGATTTGGATACGTGACCCCGAAAATGACGGGTTAAGGCAAATTCGCCCAGCTTATGTCCCACCATATCTTCGGTTACATAAATGGGCACATGTCTTTTGCCATCGTGCACACCGATAGTGAGGCTCACCATATCAGGAAAGATTGTCGATGCGCGAGACCAGGTTTTTATTACCGACTTTTCGTTTCTTTTTCTCGCCGCTTCAACCTTGCTGTAAAGTTTAGCATCAATGTATGGCCCTTTTTTTACCGATCTTGACACTTACTTACTTCCTCCTCTTAATGATCATCTTATCGCTGAGCTTTTTCTTCTTTCTGGTTTTGTATCCCAGTGTTGGTTTTCCCCATGGCGTCTTGGGCCCGGGCATTCCGATGGGAGACCTGCCCTCTCCGCCACCGTGAGGATGATCGCACGGATTCATCGCCGAACCGCGAACGGTCGGTCTCCAGCCGCGCCACCTGGAGCGTCCTGCTTTACCCAGTTTTATATGTGCATGCTCCGTGTTTCCTATCTGCCCTATGGTGGCACGACACTCAATATCTATCTTGCGCATTTCACCAGACTTCAGGCTGATAAGAGCGTATTTGCCCTCTTTGGCCATGAGACGGGCCACGGCTCCGGCACTACGTATAAGCTGGCCGCCCTTACCGCGGTGCATCTCTATGTTATGGATTGTGGTGCCGGTTGGTATGGCTCGCAGCGGCATGCTGTTGCCAACCTTGATCTCAGCATCCTCGCCAGCCTGAATCTTTGCTCCAACCGTTATGCCCACCGGCGCCAAAATATACCTTTTTTCACCGTCTTCGTACTCGATGAGTGCGATACGTGCCGATCTATTCGGATCATATTCTATAGCAATGACCGTTCCAGGGATGTTCACCTTATCGCGCTTGAAATCTATAATGCGCAACATCCTTTTGGAGCCACCGCCGCGATGGCGCACCGTAATCTTGCCCTGATTGTTTCTGCCGCCCTTCTTTTTCAGCGGAACAATAAGGGATTTTTCCGGTTTCTTTTTGGTTATTTCCTCAAAGGAATGACCGGTCATATTACGTCGCCCGGGAGAAGTGGGCTTGAATATCTTTATCGGCATTAAACTCCCTCGAAAATCTGGATGCTATCGCCCTCTTTCAGGGTGATAACCGCTTTTTTCCAGTCGGGCCTTTTCGTAATGGCGCGACCATAGCGTTTTTTCTTACCAGCAACAGTCATTAGATTGACTGACTTTACTGTTACATCAAAAGCTTTTTCAACTGCCTGTTTAATCTGTGGTTTGTTGGCGTTTATTATTACTTCAAACAAATATTTGTTCTGCTCTTGCAGATAGGTGCCCTTCTCTGTAACCAGGGGGCGGCGCAGCACTTCGTATACGTTTATCTCTTTAGGCATTTTGAGCTGCCTCCACAACCTGCTTCTTTCCCCATAGCTGTTCTGCTTTATGAACAGCATCCACCGTCATAACCAGCATTCTGTGCGAAAGAAGATCAGCCACGTTCAGCAGCGCAGCTGGCGTTGTCTTAATTCCGTTTATATTTCTGCTTGACTTTGTTACATTGATATCAGCCTCGCCCGTTGCAACGAGTGCCGATGAATTCACGTTTAATGTCTGAATTATTTTGGCCATTTCTTTGGTTTTCGGCTCGGCGAGATTGAATTTATCGATTACAATAAGCTGACCATCAGCCACCTTGGCCGAAAGTGCACATCTTATGGCAAGTCGCCGCATTTTCTTTGGCATCCTCTGGTTATAGCTGCGAGGCCGTGGCCCGAAGGCAACGCCTCCACCGCGCAAAACCGGTGCTTTGGCATCGCCGCGCCGTGCCCGGCCGGTGCCTTTTTGCCTAAATAACTTTCGTGTGCTTCCAACCACCTCGCCACGCGTCTTGGCGCGAACAGTGCCCAATCGCTTATTGGCCTGATGCATAAGTAATGCCTGATGAACCAGAACCGGATTTGCCTCCACGCCGAAAACATCGTCTAAAAGATCTAACTTTTGAACTTCTTTTCCCGCTGTGTTGTAAACGGTGATTTCCATCACCTTCCCCTAAATATTTATTTTACTAACGTTTACTTCGCCTAATCAGCAGCAGTCCGTTTACTGCGCCTGGCACCGCTCCCTTAACCATGATTATATTGCGATCCTGATCGATTTTAATCACTTTAAGGTTCTTTACCGTTACTCTTTCGTTTCCCATATGGCCAGCCATACGCATCCCTTTAAAAACATGCCCCGGTGACGTTCCTGCGCCAACCGATCCAGGAGCCCTGCCGCGATCAGACTGACCGTGGGTTTTGGGACCGCCACTGAAGCCGTGACGCTTCATAACACCGGCAAAACCGCGACCTTTTGATGTGCCGATAACGTCTACTGTGTCGTCGGCCTGGAATATATCGACGTTTACCACTTGGCCCACCTCAGCCTCAGGCACATTATCCACTCTGAACTCACGAAGGTTTTTGAACAATCCTAGATCACCAAGGTGTTTTCTCTCAGGCTGATTCAGTTTCTTGGCGGCGCCATATGCCAATTGAACGGCGTTGTATCCCTCTTTATCTGCGGTTTTTACCT
>DAOUZV010000025.1 GCA_030665485.1 Chloroflexota bacterium
AATAATAGGCATGTTCAAGGACAACCAGTTTGGTCCGGTGGTGATGTTCGGCATCGGTGGCGAGCTGGTTGAAGTTTACAAGGATGTGTCGTTCGGCATCGTGCCCATACCCAAAAGATATGCAAAACAGATGATAAAGGATATAAAAGGCTATCCGTTGCTCGACGGTTATCGAGGGCGTGATCCTGTTGATATTGCTTTTCTTGAGGATATGCTACTTAAACTTTCAGATTTTGCTAAAGATAACCCCGATATCAAAGAGGTGGATATAAATCCGGTTATAGCGTATGCTGATAAGGCGATTGCTGTTGATGCTAGGGTTATACTTGAATCTGCGGCTTAAGTTAACATAAAATAGAACAAAAGGCTTTTTAAAAAGCCTAGAGGAGAAAAAGGAATTGGTAAAAATCAGACTTACTCGTAAAGGAGCTAAGAAAAAACCCAGCTATCGCATAGTAGCTGCGGACAGCCGTTCGCCCCGTGATGGTGCCTTTCTTGAGATTCTGGGTCACTATGATCCGATGACCGATCCCGAGACCGTGGTGATTGATGAAGAAAAGGCGTTAAAATGGCTATTAAACGGCGCTCAATCTACCAAAGGTACGGAGCGCCTGCTTGTTAAGATGGGAATAATGGATAAACTTCAAGCTGCAAAAGCTAAGAGCAAAGTGTAAAACATGAAAGAACTGGTTGAATATATTGCCAAGTCCATTGTGGATGAGCCCGATGAGGTAACCGTTACCGAGGGCTATGGAGATGGCGTTGTTTTAACGCTGCATGTTGCCCCCGACGATATGGGCAAGGTTATTGGAAAGCAGGGGCGCATTGCCTCCGCCATACGCGCCTTGCTTAAGGTTGCCGCTATAAAGCAGGGCAGCAGGATTACTCTTAATATCGAGTAGGGCCAAAGCCGCCATGGAAAATGATTATTTAATTATCGGGCGTGTTCTGGCTCCGTGGGGACTTAAGGGAGACCTCAAGGCCGAAATCCTCACCGACTTTCCTCAAAGATTTGCTCCCGGTCGAACAGTCTACGTGGGGCAGACCCCTATGACCGTCGAAAGAAGCAGGTTCCATAAAGGCAACGTTATCCTCAAACTGGCCCGTGTCGACAGCGTAGAACAGGTCGAAGCACTTAAAGGCAAGTATCTGCAAATCCCGCAAAGCGAGTCCATGCCACTTGAAGACGATGAGTATTATCAGTTCCAGATAATCGGGCTTGAGGTAAGCACCACTGATGGCAGGCTGCTGGGCAAGATAGAGCAGATTATACCTACCGGTAGCAACGATGTATATATGGTCAAAGGTCAAGACGGTGAGTTCCTGATTCCCGCTATAGAGGATGTGGTAAAGCAGGTGGACTTGGATAAGGAAACCATGACTATAGAAGAAATTGACGGATTGCTCTAGTCGAACGCGTCATGCCTTTTTCAGAGCGTCTAATCAAGATAAATGAAAAAGCTTGATACCTGCTGCCTCCTTCTAAACGCATAGGTTGTGGCCGTAACGGTGAATAGATTTGCCGAACCTGCCGCAAGTCGCTTTCCTCGATTGAACATCTCATGTGTGATCATTGCGGTATCCCCGTTGAGCAGGATGATTTGTATGCCATGTGCCGGCGGCGCTTTGGCCGGTTGAGACGTTTTGTTAATAGATGATGTTTGCACCACAGGAGCAACGCTGAAGTCATGCACTGCGGCGCTAAGGGAAAAGGGCGTTTTTTGGGGGTGCGGGCTCACCTTTGCGTGAGACGCCTGACGATTGACAATAGTCTTGAGTTTAGTGTAAACTGAATGTGCAGTTTTTTCTACTATGGTGGTAATGTTTATACAGCGCGCCTACAGAAAAACAGCGGATTAAGTAAGCTGTCTATATATCGAAAGGAGAAATAGAATATGAAGGCAGAACGGGGTAAATGGGTTCCCGAATCCATGCCGTACGATGTAGAGTCCAGAAAAAATTACAAGCCTCAGATTGAACCATCTGACATGGGGCTTCTGCTCGATCGTGTTGGCGCTTATAAAAAAGGCCCGAAGGCACAGCCGGTTCCCGATGTTGATGAGTCTCACGACATCTACGATGTACTCTGTGACAGATTGGCCTATCCCAACTCGGTAAGAGTTCGCCGCTTGCTTGAATGGGAGTTTTCCGAGCTTGAGATGGAAGTGTGTCACCTGCTCAAGGATATGGATCTGGATAACCAGGCGGAAAATCTGGCCGAGATGCTCGATGTCCCTGTAACCAAGATGAAGGATGTCTTGATGTCACTGTTCCAGAAGGGCGCCATCTTCCCCAGAGATTACAAGACCTGGAGAGGATACAGGTTCCTGCCGCGTGGTCTGTATCAGTTGCATGACGGCGGCATGACCAATGCCGCGCTGGACATGAAATATGGGCCTACGGTATACAACCTGTGGAACGATTTTGTAATTCACGACGAGGCCACAAGAGTAAAAGAAACCTATGACCGCTGGCGTGAAGAGGGTGCTCCTACCGACCTGGGCCGCAGGGTGCTGCCGGCATATGAAGCTATGCTGCTCAGCCCCGATGCCGACCAGATTCAGCCCTGGGAAGATGCCCGGGCAATTATCGATGCCGTTGATTTGATTGCGCTGGCACCATGTTCCTGCCGCAAGCGTGTATCTGGCGGTGGTATGACCTGCAAGAGAACCAAGGCTCAGGTGTGCTTGAACTTCGACAAGGCCGCTACCGGCGTTATTTACAAGCATGGCCGTGAGATCACCAAGGAAGAGGCCCTGCAGGTAATGCATCAGGCCAACATTGATGGTCTGGTACACTCCATGGAGCACTTCCAGACTCTGAGGCCGTATCTGTTGTGTGCATGCTGCGATTGCTGCTGCCACCACTGGGCACCTACGGCGCAGTCTGGATGGAAGCCCGAGTACCGCTTCCGCAAATCCCGCTGGGAAGTTGAGATTTCTCAGGGCGCCTGTGATGCCTGTATAGAGGTTAAGGAAGGCCCGAAGTGTATATCCGTCTGCCAGTTCAACGCAATTGAGATGCGCGAGATGGACAACTACCTGGAGGCACCCATGCCCGAGCCATGGCTTATCCAGAACGTCAAGGCATTTGTTGATCTGGACAGGTGTTGGGGATGCTTAAGCTGCGTGCTGGTATGTCCTTCCCATGCAATAACCGCCCTTTGCGTGCGCGATGAGGAATGGGTACCTGAGTCACGAACCGCTCCTGCCCCGAGGCGTGTTGAGTATCAGCAGAGAATCGAAGTCCACGACTAATCGAACCAACAGCTTTTCACTAAGGAGCATGTTAGGTTAAACAAAGTCTAGATAAGAAGGGTCGAGATATTAAAATGTCTCGACCCTGACGATATACAAACAAAAAGGGGGTATATCTTAATGGCAAAAAGAAAGTGTGATTCCTGTGGTCTGCCCAGAAATGAAGAGGGTGGAAAAGAGTGCGTGGAAGGGCACTGGATGTGCAAGGGCTGTTCCTTCAGCGGACAGGTTGGCTTTGCCAGAACCACATGTAATGTGTGCGGCGAGCCTTTAAAAGAGGAAACTGCATAGGTTTTTGCTTGCAGTGAGGTTTAATTAGAAAAACCGGGGTTTTTTGAATCAGGCTTTGATGAAAAGAGTCCCGGTTTTCAACTTTCAGGGTTACCATTTGCTCGTTTTTATGATATTGTTTAGCGGTTCATTATGATTTTGTTATTTTTATCAGTTGGAGCCAGATGGATTTCATATACAGACAGGTAATGTCTGTCCTATATTACCTTTGTATGACAACTATGAAGGTACTGCTGGTCATACTGTGCCGCTGGCGCGTTTATGGTCAGGACAATCTGCCTGAAGAAGGCCCCGTACTCATCGTTTCCAACCATATGAATTTCATAGATCCGCCGCTACTGGCTGCCAGCCTTCGCCGTAAGCTGACGTTCATGGCCAAAAGAGAGCTTTTCGAGTCGTGGATGTCGCGTCCTATTGTTCAGGCGTTTGCTTTCTCCGTAAGCCGAGGTGTTCCCAATAAAGAATCGTTGCACCATGCTGCTTCAACTCTTCAAAAGGGCAAACCATTGGTCATGTTCCCGGAGGGTAGAAGAAGCCCCAACGCGCAGATGATGGAGGGTTTTCCCGGATCGTCGCTTATTGCGCTGAAGGCTGGCGTTCCAATTCTTCCCATTGGCATCACCGGCTCTGAAAAGCTGAAGAATTTCTTTCACGTTTTCAAACATAATCACATCACAGTCAATGTGGGTAAGCCCTTTGATTTACCTGAAGCCGATAGCGTGCCTACTCGCAAGCAATTGGTAGAAACCACTGATATGATCATGTATCGTATTGCGGATCTACTGCCGAAAGAATATCAAGGTGTGTACAGCAAAAACGGTAATAGTGAGCAAGAGGGGGTATTGGTTGGAGATAAAACGTGCCTCTGAAATGGGATTCTGTTTTGGCGTAAGAAGGGCCCTGGACTTGGTGCGGAAGGCTATAGGGGAACAGGGGCACCTTCAAAGTTTGGGCGCCATAGTGCATAACCAGAAGGTAGTCTATGATCTGGAGCAAATCGGCGTAACCGTTGCCGGCAGCCTGGATGATGTAACCTCGGATACCGTTGTTGTCACCTCTCACGGCGTTGGCCCCAATATCATTAAGAACATACAGGACAAGGGGCTGAAAATAGTCGATACAACCTGCCCGCACGTTAAAAAGGCCCAGAATATTGCCGGCAAGCTGGCCGATGAGGGTTACTCAATAGTAATTTTTGGCGAAGAGGGCCACCCGGAGGTGCAGGGTCTTTTGGGCTGGTCTGAGGGGAAGGGAACGGTTGCTATCGATTGGTCGGGCCTGTCCGACGAAATACCACATCGGCTGGGCATAATATCGCAAACCACCCAGAGCCCAAAGAATTACGCTGAGTTTGTTAAGTATGCCGTTTCCATGCTGAGTGACATTTCTGAGCTGCGCGTTTTTTCCACCATCTGCGAGGCCACCAGCAAAAGGCTGGCAGCGGCGCTTGAACTGTCGAAAACGGTTGATGTGATGATTGTGATTGGAGGCATTAACAGCTCCAACACAAAAAGGCTTGCCGAGGCGTGTTTGTCGCAAGGCGTGACAACGTACCACATTGAGCAGAATGAGCAGATAGAGCCATCATGGTTTGAAATAAACAGCAAAGTCGGTGTAACTGCAGGCGCCTCCACTCCTGATGTTATTATTGACAGTGTAATAGAAAAACTTAAGCTTGTGGCCGGTGCTGGAAAGCCATCTTAAAGCGATTATTAGCTAAAATATACATTTTAAAGGTCCAATCGTGTTATAATGTGGGATAACTAACAATCGACGAATTATTACATATGAGGTTCTAGGAGGATTTAGTGAAAACAATAGTCTGGTTTGATGAAGTAGGTAAAAACGATGTCGGTTTTGTTGGCGGTAAAGGCGCAAATTTAGGTGAGATGACACAGGCCGGTATACCTGTACCGCCTGGATTTATAGTCACTGCCGATACCTATTTTTATTTCATTGAAAAATCGGATTTGGGCGGGGAGATTAAAAAGGTGCTTGAACCTCTGGATCATCATAACAATGAAGATCTTCAGGAAGCAGCGGTTAAGTGTAAGGAAATAATCGGCAACGCCAAGATGCTCAAGGAGATCGATGAGGAAATCAGGAAAGCCTATAAAAAGATGGGGCAAGGGCTGGTTGCGGTACGTTCTTCGGCCACGGCTGAGGATTTGCCGGAGGCATCGTTTGCCGGCCAGCAGCGCACTTATCTGAACATCGAGGGTGCAGATGAAGTGGTAGCCGCCGTTCAGGGCTGCTGGGCATCGCTGTTTGAGGCCAGGGCCATCTTCTACCGCGGTGAGCAGGGGTTCGACCATTTCCAGGTTGGAATCGCCGTCCCGGTGCAGCGCATGGTCCAATCCGAGTCATCCGGCGTTATGTTTACGGCGGAGCCGGTAACCAGTGACAAAACCAAAACTACAGTTGAGGCTGTATACGGTCTGGGTGAGGCCATCGTCTCCGGAGAGGTCACCCCCGATCACTATTTAGTAGATAAGACCAGCAAGCAAATCATCCATAAAGAACTGGCCAAGCAGGAATGGCAGCTTATAAGAAACGTTGGTGTAAGAGATATAGAAGAGACTAACATCAAGGTAGATATCCCCGAAGCCAACCAGTCAAAACAGAAGATCAGTGACGATGAGATTGTAGCGCTGGTCGAGCTTGCTCAGAAACTGGAGGACCTGTATCAGTGGCCCCAGGACATTGAGTGGGCCCGACAAGATGGCAAGCTTTACATCGTACAAACCCGCCCTATCACCACTATCACAGAGGTGCATGAACAGACTGAGCATCCAGGTTTTGATGAGGAGCCGATTCTTACCGGTTCTGCGGCAAGCCCTGGTATTTCAGCAGGTCCGGTCAAGGTAGTGAAGGACCCGTCGGAGATAGGATTGGTCAAAGAGGGCGATATTTTGGTTGCTGAAATGACCACCCCTGATTATGTGCCCGCAATGAAAAAGGCCATTGCTATTGTTACCGATCAGGGTGGCAGAACCTGCCACGCTGCTATCGTTAGTCGTGAGCTTGGCGTTCCCTGCGTCGTCGGTACTGGAAACGCCACCGTTGTACTCAAGACCGATCAAGCCATCACGGTTGACGGTTTTAAGGGCAAGGTGTATGACGGGCAACTGGTAACAGAGAGGATATATGCGCATAAATCAATAAGGGGCGCAACGCTTAAATCCAGGACAAAGATATATGTAAATCTAGCCGAGCCGGAGCTGGCCGACATGGTCTCGGCGCGTAATGTTGACGGCGTGGGCCTGCTACGAGCTGAGTTTATGGTAGCGCAGATAGGCGAGCACCCCAACTATATGATAAAAGAAGGACGCGGCGAGCAGTACGTGCAGAAGCTGGAACATGGCATGAGGAAGCTGGCCGCGGCGTTCGATCCCCGGCCCGTAGTCTACCGCACCACCGACTTCAAAACCAATGAGTATCGCAACCTCAAGGGCGGCGAGGAGTTTGAGGGCGAGGAAGAGAACCCCATGATTGGCTACAGGGGCTGTTCCCGCTATATAACCGATATTGAGTCCTTTAAATTGGAGCTTGAGGCTATTAAGAGGGTTCGCAAAGACCATAAGAACCTGCATGTAATGCTGCCTTTCGTGCGAACCGTCGCTGAGCTTAAAGGTGTAAAAAAGATAATGGCCGATGAAGGACTGGCCCGCTCAGACGAGTTCAAGTTGTGGATGATGGTTGAGGTTCCGTCCAACGTACTCATTCTGGACAAGTTCCTTGATGAAGGCGTGGACGGCGTATCCATTGGCTCGAACGATCTGACGCAGTTGACTCTCGGTATCGACAGGGACAGCGCCAAGCTGGCCGAGATATTCGATGAGCGCAACGAGGCTGTACTTGTTGCACTGGAGAAGGTTATCAGGGGTGCAACTACTAGAGGCGTTACCGCTTCTATCTGTGGACAGGCGCCGTCGGTGTACCCGGATCTGACCAAGAAACTGGTAGAGTGGGGCATTACCTCGGTATCGGTAAGCCCAGACATGATTGAGCATACCAGAGAATTAGTCCACGATCTGGAGGCAGAACTAGACGCCCGTTAAACAAGGGCATGATGATACGTTCCGAGGTTCGTCAGTTTTTAGAACAAAAGGAGGAGGGCCTCTCGCCATATGCTGCTAAAAGTCGCTTATCACGCGGCAGGCAGCGACCGGAAGAGCCCTCCCCGATGCGCCTGAAGTTTCAGCGCGATCGAGACCGTATTATATTCTGCAAATCGTTTCGTCGTCTTAAATACAAGACACAGGTATTCATCGCTCCTATAGACGATCATTACGTTACTCGTTTAACCCATACTATCGAGGTGGCCCAGATAAGCCGTTCCATCGCTCGTGCACTGAACCTAAACGAAGATTTAACCGAGGCTATTGCACTGGGTCATGATTTGGGGCACACGCCGTTCGGCCACGTGGGCGAGGAAGAGCTAAACAAGCTTCATCTCGATGGATTCAGGCACAACGAGCAGAGCTTAAGAGTGGTTGACTGGCTTGAAAAAGGGGGCCAAGGGCTGAATCTTACTTACGAAGTACGAGACGGTATACTCAATCATTCAAAATCCGATATGGATCTGTTTGATGAGCAGTGGGACTTTCCGTCAACGCTGGAGGCGCAGATATGCAAGATAGCCGACCCCATCGCCTATATAAATCATGATCTCAACGATGCGATAAGGGCAGGAATTATCACCGAGGATGATTTGCCTCAAACTGCTTTATCGGTTTTGGGGCGCTCGCATTCCGGGAGGATAAACACACTGGTTTGTGATATTATAGATAACTCTTGGCCGGCTACAGGCGCCGATGAAAAACAAGAAAAGCCGCTTATTGCAATGAGTCCTGAAGTGCTGGAAGCGGCCAATCTGTTGCGTAATTTTTTGTTTGGCAATGTATATAGGGTTTGTGCGTCCAATGAGGAGACGGATAAAGCGCGGGAAACTGTACAGTTACTTTATCGTTACTATAATAGGAACCCCGATAAAATGCCTGAAGATTACAGAACGACTGATGACAATATTGCGCGTAAGGTTGTCGATTATATCGCGGGCATGACTGACCAGTATGCCTTTCGTATGACTGAGCAGATCGGCGGGGAAACATAGATGAGCGTAGTAGACGATATCAAAGACAAACTGGACGTGGTTGCCGTTATAGGTGAGTATATCAGCTTGCAAAAAACCGGCCGCAACTTCAAGGGGCTATGCCCGTTTCATGGCGAAAAAACACCATCGTTTATCGTTTCTCCGGAACGGCAGAGCTGGCACTGTTTTGGTTGTGGCACAGGTGGCGATGTTTTTAGTTTCGTCATGAAGAAGGATGGGCTTGAGTTCGGTGAGGCGGTTCATCTGCTTGCTGATAAAGCCGGGGTTGCGCTTTCTCAGAGCTATGGTGATAGGGCCAGAGATAAGGAAAACCAGAAGCTGTACGAGATAAACGAGGCCGCTGCCCAGTACTATCACCATGTATTGGTCAATACCCCTGGCGGCCAGGTGGCGCTTACATATCTGGAACAACGTGGCATAAATCGCAAAACAATCGATGATTTTCAGCTGGGATATAGTCTGGATAGCTGGGACGCTTTGCAGAAATATCTAACCGGACGCAACATTTCTGAACTCGAAAGTGTTGGCCTTGTCGTAAAGAAAGAAAACGGCGCTTTCGATATGTTCCGCGGCCGCATCATGTTCCCTATACGTAATAGAAGAGGGAACGTGCTTGGTTTCGGTGGACGTGCACTGAGCAATGATGGCCCGAAGTATCTCAATTCACCCCAGACCAAAATCTTTAACAAAAGCAATATTATCTACGGTATTGATAGAAGCCATGCCAGCATCAGACAGCAGGACATGGTTGTGGTGGTGGAGGGGTATATGGATGTGCTCACGGCGCATCAGTATGGCGTGAGCAATGTAGTTGCCTTTATGGGCACCGCCGTAACCCAGAACCAGGTTGATACGCTGAGCCGTATTGCCAGCAATATTATACTGGCGCTCGACTCCGACGCAGCCGGCGATGAGGCCACCCTGAGAGGGATAGAGGTTTGCAGGCAGGCTTTGGAGCACAGCAAGAGCAAAAGACCATCTAAGGCGGGCGCCGGCAGCTCGGTTCAGATGGATATCAGAGTAGTAACTTTGCCCTCTGGAAAGGACCCGGATGAGATTATAAGAGAAGACGTGGAATTATGGAAGAAGGCGGTTGATGAGTCGCTGCCCGTAGTGGAATACCTGTTCAAAGTAGTAGCAGCAGAGTATGACCTGTCCAAAACAAAGGAAAGGTCTGCTGCTGCACAAAGACTCATCCCCATAATCAACGATATGAGCGACAACATACAGCGGGAAATATATATTAAAAAGCTTGGTGAGTTGCTGGGAGTCAGTGAGACTACACTAACGGTTATGGCTTCCAGCGCAAGATCTGCCAAAGCAAATGCGAGGCCTAAACAGCAGGCACCTAAGGCTAAAGGCGACAAACTGGAGGAGCACTGCCTCTGTCTTCTGTTGTCGAACCCGTATCTCTACGATAAGTGCGGTGAACTGTCTGGGCAGTATTTCAGCCATATAGATAATAGGTATATCTACGAGGTTTGGAGAGATAATCCTGAGACGTTCACAGAAGACATTGATGGCAGTGTACAGGATCATCTCGAATCACTACTGTCGGCGATATTGCCATCGGCAACAGCCTCTGTATGCGAGAAGGAACTTGCTGTGTGTGTAGCAAGACTAAAAGAAAGATATGACAAGAAACAACAGGAGGAGGTGTGTGAGAGATATGATGAAGGTTACATTGAGGCTGCGGAGGGGGCACAGGAGGTAACAAAGGTTGACGAGGAGCTGAAAAAAGGTTTTAATCAAGTTAGGAAAAATAAGGGGGATTGATGGATAGAACGTCTGAAAGGTTGGATTTTGAGGAGCTTCTGATAAAAGGTAAGAAGCAGGGATTCCTCACGCCAGAGGACATTCTGAAGGTGGTGCCCAAACCAGAGCAGGACCTGTCGCATTTGGAAGATATTTGGGACGCTCTTTCTGAAAACGGCGTTGAGATAGTGGAGGGCGACCGGCAGGGGCATGGTTTGACCGATAATGAGCATGCAGGTGATGAAACAAAGGTAGCCCTTGATCGCGAACTGGCTTTGGTGAGGGAGGAAGAGGTTATCGATGATCCGGTTCGCATGTATCTGCGTGAAATCGGGCGGGTGCATCTGCTGGATGCGAAAGGGGAAAAAAAGCTTGCCAGGGGGATACTTGAGGGTAGGCACGTTGAAAGATATGAGAATGAATGGCTGGAGCAGTATGGTGAATCTCCATCCACATTGGATATAGTAAGTGCTTTAGTTAAAGAACTGTACGGCGTATCCGAGCTTATAGGAGCTATAGCTGGTGATTTAGCTCTATCCAATACGGAAGGTATTACAGATGTAGTATTCAATCCGCTTTTTAGAGAGGCGATAGACAACGAGCTTAACCGCGATATGATAGACAATGTTGCCGAAAAGCTGGATGTAACGCCGGAGGAAGTGGAAAAGTCCATAATAAAACTGTCTTTGGATATCTGCCTTATTCCTCATGCTTGCATCGATATCATTGCCGTAAAGCTAACCGATTTGAATGCCGAAACGCTGTTGATTCGTTTGAGCGATATTGCGGATGAGTTGCGTGCGCATGAAAGAGATTTCAGTCGCAGATTTAGGAGACTGAAGGATGAGGGCGAAAGCGCCGAAAAACATCTTACTGAGGCCAATCTGCGCCTTGTCGTCAGCATCGCTAAAAAGTATATCGGGCGTGGCATGTCACTTCTGGACCTCATTCAGGAGGGTAACATAGGGCTGATCAGGGCGGTGGAGAAGTTTGATTACAGGAAGGGATATAAGTTCAGCACCTATGCCACTTGGTGGATACGCCAGGCGATAACCCGCGCCATCGCCGACCAG
>DAOUZV010000137.1 GCA_030665485.1 Chloroflexota bacterium
TGGTCGGCACGCAGGCGTTGGGAATAAAAGCGTCCCAGGACCAGACAATACAATTATCGGAGCAGAAAAGTATTATTGGAAAATAATCTCCTACGTCCCCTCGAAGGTACTGAATGCAGAATCAAATAAACTGATTAACAGATTGATTTTACTATTTGCGCTGCTGATCTGCGTGGTTCTTTTAGGCTCCTTGTACCTGAGCCGGCTATCACAGCAGACCGCTACGGCACGAACAGGAATTCTATCGCCTTTATATATCCTTATTACTATGGGTACCTCGGTATTTATTATCGAAGCCTTTGTAATGGTCATTCTTTCCTTCGCCTTGCCGCAGGTTCCTCCTGTTATCGAGGCCTTTGTCGACTCAACATTACTGCTCATACTGCTCTCCCCCATCCTTTATCTCTTGCTCTTTCGCCCGCTGCACCAGCGCATTGAGGAAAACAGAATCGCTACAGAGGCCTTAAGGAAGAGCGAGGCAAGCCTGGCTCACGCCCAAAAGATTGCAAAGCTTGGAAACTGGGAGTGGGACATTGCAACAGACCAACTTGCCTGGTCCGATGAGGTATACCAACTCTTTGGAGTAAACCAAACAGACTTCTGCCCTTCCTTTGAAAAATTCATGGATCACGTCCATTCTGAAGACAGAGACTTCATTAATGGCTCCGTGGATAAGGCCTTAAAAGGAGAGGTGCCCTATAGTATCGATCACCGTATCGTCCTGCCGGACAAGAGAGAGATCATCGTACACGAACAGGCTGAGGTAATATTCGATAGTGAAGGCAAACCGCTCAAGATGGTTGGCACAGTCCAGGATGTAACCGATCTTAGACTGGCAGAACTTGAGATGAAAAAACTTTCGACCGCCATAGAGAACAGCATCAACATTGTTTTCATTACTGATGCCCATGGCGTAATCAGCTACGTAAACCCCGTATTTGAGTCCGTAACCGGTTACACCAAAGAGGAGATTATTGGACAGACGCCTCGTTTAATAGCCTGCGAAGACACTCCCAAAGCCCACTATGAAGAGATGTATCAGACCATCTTCTCAGGCAAGACTTGGAGAGGAACCTTCAAAAACATTAACAAGAATAACCAACACTTCTGGGTCAGCTCTACGGTCTCACCTATTATGGACGATAGCGACAAGATCACCCACTTCCTTACGGTCCAAGAGGATATAACGGAAAAGATGCGTTCCGAGGAGAGGATTGACTTTCTTGCCTATCATGATGAAACAACAGGACTTTTTAACCGCTCCCGGTTCATTGAACTTCTGGATGAGTGGTTATCCGAAGCCAATGGTGATAAAGACACTGGCGCCTTACTGCTGATTAATATTGACGACTTCAAGTCAATGAATGAAGCCTACGGCCATTTAGTTGGCGACGCCATCCTAAGGGATGTAGCGGCTGCAATTGAACGGATCATCTGGAACCTGCACCCAGAGACAGAAGAATCGGGTGCTATTAGTGCACGTGTAGGTTCAAATGAGTTTACAGCCTTCTTACCGCAAGTCGATGAAAAAGATTGGGTAAATATCACTGATAAGATAAGAGAACAAGTAACGCTCTGCCGGCATAAAGATTTGCCAGTCCAGCTAAGCGTAAGCATTGGCGCCTCTCTATACCCACCCCACGGAACAGCTAGTGTCGACCTCCTTAAGCATGCAGATGCCGCGTCCATCCGGGCAAAGGAGCTTGGCCATAACAGTAGCCATCTATTTCGCCCGGAAGATCGCGATTTAGAAAAAACAAGCCATAGACTCATATGGAAAGGGCGCATACAAGAGGCCCTTGCGGAAGATGGTTTTACTCCTTGGTTCCAGCCGATACTGAATCTTAAAAAAGATAAGATCACCCACTGCGAAGCCCTTGTGCGAATGCGCACCAAAGATAAGCGCATCCTCCTGCCTGGCATGTTTATAGATATCGCCGAAAGGTTCGGACTTATGGGTGACATGACCAGAATTGTAATAACTAAGACCATAGACTGTATGGCAAAGGTTAACAGTACTAGAGAAGATTCTATTACCTTCTCAATAAATCTGTCAGGTAAAGACCTGGGTGACAAGAAACTTCTAGCGTTTATAAAATCTAAGGTAACCGAGGCTGGAATCGATCCAGGCCATCTTATTTTTGAGATCACAGAGAGCGCCGCCATCCACGATATGGATAGCGCCATTCAGTTTATCGATGGGTTGAAATTAGTAGGGTGTCGCATATCACTTGATGATTTTGGCGTAGGCTTTACCTCCTTTGCCTATCTCAAGGAGATGAACGTAGACTACATCAAGATTGACGGCTCATTCATAAGAAGGCTGCATGAAAACCAGCACGACCAACTCTTTGTAAAAGCGATCAGGGACGTTGCAAAAGGCATGGGAATCCAGACAGTAGCCGAGTTCGTGGAGAGCAAAGAAACATTAAAATTGTTAAAGAAGTTAGGGATTGACTATGCACAGGGCTATCTTATCGGCAAACCACAGCCAGCTTCAGAGGACGGCAGTTTTATTGAAAATCCGGATGTTACCGCTGCATAATATTTTAAAAGTTGGCAGGCAATACTCAGTCCAGAGGCACAACCCTTGGCACTGCTCTCAGCCCACATGACCATCTTCTGGCTCAGCCAGGATAGCAACGCGACACCGCCCGTTTGCCTTACCGCCTTTACCAGCATGCGTTATTCTCCGCTATTTTTTTAGCCGCCCCGGAAAATAGATAAGGGACGTAGAGAACGCAAAGTAAACTACGGAACCTCTGATTAAGTCAGAGTTTACTTAAGTATTAAACCATCTTTGCGCTCTCAGCGATTCTCTGCTTCCTCTGCGTCCCTTTTTTATAAAGTGCGCTTCGATACAGCCCCACCAAAATCGAGCCTTCTATTGCATCATTCCCAATAGCGCCCGGACAGTATTCTCTGCCCCATCTGCTATCTGGCTAATAGAGGCGTCAAGCATATAGCAGGGTGAAGTCACCAGCTTCAGCCGCTCATCAATGACCACCTCAGCATGTGAACTTTTTTGATGGGTGCCACCCATTGCCTCAATGGCTCCTGCTGTTCCAGGATCTTCACCGATAGTCACCGTTGCCCCTTGGAGGATCTTTGCAATCACGGCCGGCGAGATGCAGAGCGCACCAATGGGTTTGCCCGCTTCAGCCATGGCCGTTACTGCATCGCGCACCTCGGGATTTACAGTGCATTCCGGGCCATCAAACGCCAGAGTTGAAAGGTTCTTTGCCGCCCCAAATCCCCCCGGCAATAAGAGCGCATCATAAGAAGCGGCATCAAATTCACTAAGCGCCTTGATATTACCCCGTGCGATCCGTGCCGACTCGATCAACACGTTTCTCGATTCATCCATTTCATCACCGGACAGGTGATTGATCACATGATGTTGCGAAATATCAGGTGCAAAACACTGATAGTCGGCACCCTGTCGATCCAAAGCCAATAAAGACAATACCGACTCATGTATCTCAGCCCCATCAAATACACCACAACCAGATAAAATTACCGCTACATTGGGTTTTACCATGACTCCCTCCTCCTCATTTAAATTCGCTTACACCCAATAAAATGGGCACACATCAGCAAGCACCATTCTCAATCAGACGCTGATTACACCATATCTCTTCAGAAACCGTGGAATTATCATCCTATATTCTGGATAATTATTAAACCTGAAGAGAGTAGTTTATAGTATTGCTATGTCACGCTATCTATTGATTATGCGGCACGCAAAATCTGCCTGGGATACCGGCGCTGCCACGGACTTCGAA
>DAOUZV010000102.1 GCA_030665485.1 Chloroflexota bacterium
CGCCCGTGTCAAAGAGATAAAGTCTGTCTTCTGCCTTGTACAAAACAGAACTGGCAATAACAGGAGCCTTGAAGACATTCTCCGGGTTCTCTCCCTCAACCAGCCACAGGTTTTTTTTAAGCTCGACTATGTCTCCCAGCATTGTCTCGCCACCTCCTTTAAGCCAAGTAGGTCATCTTAACAAGCAATGAGGCAACAGTTTTGCCTTTCCCCGCTTGCGCCTCAGTTAGTGGTGGGTCTCACGATGAGGATTATATTTTAACAGAACTGCCAAATAATACAATACTCTAACCGATAAACAGTTGCCCAATTGGCAACTCAGCATGTAAAATGATAAAAGAAGAAGATACAAGGCTTGCTTGATGATCGATCTGGACAAACACGGAATAAGCTACCTCAAATTCAAACCGATTAGTTCATGGAGCGATGATGACTTCGCCAAGCTGTTCGATGCCATCGCCAGCGAACACGCGGCGCCCGTAGTTGACCTTCCCTTCATCGCCGAAAACATCGAAGCACTGCTCTCCGTATCGAGCTGTCGCCAGTGTGGCAATTGCTGCAAGGCTGGGATAACGGATGATGAAAATGCATCCGTTATGGCTGACAAAGAAGAACTTGAGGCGATCGCAGAAGAAACCAATACCGATTTTGAGGAGCTAGCGGAAAAGCTGACAAAGCATGCAACGGCAAAAGATGCCTGGTGCTTACCACTGCCCTGTATGTACTACCAGGACGGTCACTGCCTCATATACAACGTCAGGCCAAAGGTCTGCCGCACCTATCCACTAACCGGCGTCGCCCACGACGATATAAGCTATATCGCCGTTAATCTTGGGTGCGACTACGGAAGGGACATCTACAAACGCCTGCTGAAGGGCGACTAACAAGAACCACTGATGTGACACCGGTATCCGTTAGTCCTATGTTTGTGCTCAAACCTTATGTTATCCGGCAATTAGACCCTGCTCATCTGACCGCAATGATCGGAATTATACCTGCGCAAAAACGAAAGGAACCTTAACAATATTTGTTAATGTTTTTATAACTACTATTAAAAACACCTTGACAAAGCTTTTTATGCATGCTAAACTGAGCGTCGAACTACGTTGTGGTAAGGAGTTAACAAATTAATATGAACATAGGTTCCTTTTAGCACGATGAAGGCCAACCATCGAAACAATAATCATAACGAGGACTACGAAATAGGTAAGTACACTATTTCAGTGGCAGAAAAACTTACCGGTGCACATGCGCATCATATTAGAACTCTTTCCAGGGCTGGGCTTCTAAAGCCAGAGAGGACCGATGCCGGCCAGAGGCTGTTTTCCGATGCCGACATCGATATTATAAAAGAGGTGTCCCAATTAGAGATCGAAGGAATAAACCTGAACGGCGTAAAAGCTATTCTGGAGATGAGAAGGGGCGAGAGAACCTAAAGCCATAGTACAACTGCCAAGACATAGTCAGCAGTAAAACATATAGAACGCTGCTTCTAATAAAAAGGGCTCATAAAGGAATCCGAGGACTTTACCTTTAACAAGTGCCAACTGAGCTCTTTTTGTGTCCCTGTTTTAGGACGCTTATAGCAGAAATATTTGTAGGAGCAAGACAATGATCAAGTGGAAAAACAAGAACTGCCCTAGGTGCAAGGGAAACGTGTATCTGGAGAAGGATATGTATGGCTGGTACGAGCAGTGCCTGCAGTGCGGATACTCGCGTGATCTCGATACCCTCTATGTAGAGGAATTGATAGCCTCACAGAAGGATTTTCAGAAAAAGCTGCACCCCAGCTACATAAACGTAAGAAAGAAGGAAGAAGAGGAATAAACGTGCTCTCCGATACAATCGGCGGGTAATTTCCTGTTGTTCTAAAATATAAAGAACTCGTTAATCGAACCTCGGCTGGATTTGTACCACCATGTTCGCCCGAGTTCTTTTTGTATTTTATGCGATTAAAGTAAGTCGTGAGTCTCATCGCGAGAAAGAATGCCACTCAAGTATCCACAGCCGTTGCACGCCAACCGATACTGTATGGCACGCGCCAGGCCAATTACCAGCAGCCGCTTGCCGCACTGTGGACAACGCTGTACCTCGGTTGGAGAAAACGCCGCCGAGTGGCAACCACAACTTGCATCGGTACAACCGTCATCATGCTCATGAATATCCATAAATCACACCTGTTATGAAAGAATAAAAAGCAATACTTTCAAGTTTCATTATAACACGGTTGCAGGCGGGGAAAATATATTCATGTATGACTGACATATTATTATATCGCTGGTTGGGCAATCAAGCCGCCAATACTTGCCCAAATCAAGCCGCAGGGGTACAATTTAGCGCCATGAACATCAACCATCAGGCTATGGGAATATGCGGCCTCTCCTGCATCCTTTGTCCCAGTTATCAAACCAGTGCTGCCAGCCGCTGCCTGGGCTGTAAAAGCAAATCGCGGATGTCTGTGGGCTGCCCCTTTATCACGTGCGCCATCAATAAAAAAGGCGTTGAGTTCTGCCGGGACTGCGACGAACATACCACATGCGGGAAATGGAAAAAACATCGTGAGCGCGGTAAAAATAGAGACTCCTTCAAATGTTATCAAACGCTTGAAGGAGATATAAAACTCATTCTTGATCACGGATTAAACGAGTTTATACATGATCAGCAGCATCGTGAGCAGCTGCTCAAACAGATGCTTGAACAATTCAACGAAGGCCGATCTAAAAGCTACTACTGTATAGCCGCCACTGTCATGGATAAAAACGAGATTGAACAGGCGTTTTCAGAGGCAAAACAAAAGTCAGATGGATTGGATATCAAGGCAAGGGCAAAACTACTACAATCGATATTGGACGATATAGCGCAAAAGAGGGGTTATCTGCTCAAGCTGCGTAAGTAGTCTTGGTTCTCTCCGCCATTCTTTTCGGGTTTTTAAGCTGTTTGCCCATCATAATTGCATCACCACATGGCAGCAGCCAGCGCATAATGGATCCCACCGGGCTTTTCTTATAGATCACGTATACTTTTTACTAACAAACAACAGAGATCACGTAGCAGTGCAATCACGTAGGTAACGATGCACTCCTAAAGCCAGGAGGGAACAGCTTCATTGCACTCGTGATATCTTGATCAAACTCACAGCTCACAAGTTCAAACATCACCAGTACCGGCTTACCCGGTTTCATGCTAGGATTATCGTCAATTATATACTGCGGGCTTTTCCTCCCGGGAAAGTCAGGCCAGTCATAACTGTAAGGAGCATACTATAACTGGTTAAGCCATTCACAGACCATCTGGGAGGTGGTGTTTGGGGTTATTCCGCGTAAAATACTGTGCAGCGGGTCAAAATCGTCTCTCAGGCGGTCACATGGAAAAATTGTGCGCTTTTCCTCATCGGTCACCCAAGATGTGTGGGGAATCGCCATATCCCGTCCTCCTTACAATCGACGACTGTCGGGTGGCGATTACGATACAGCTTTATCTATAATAATACCAATACCCATCAGTAGCGGAGTTATCTGCACAACAATTACATTAACTGCCAGAAATGGGATGAGCTTCTGAGTATCGCTGTTATGCTTCAGTGCCCCCCTCATTGCCTTGATGCCCAGCGGCAACGTGGCCAATCCTAAAAGCGCCAGCCAAGAAACAACGCCGCTAATGACAGATGTCAGCAGCACGGCATAGGCTGCAGCGGTGATAAGACAGTAGATCACCGCTGTCTTACGCCTACCAATAATGATGGGCAGATGCTTTCTGCCACCAGCTCTGTCTGCCTCTACATCCGGGAACTCATTCAGTAACAACAGATTTGCGACAAGTAGACCTACGACCACCGAAGCATATACACCGGCAGCGCTGTAACCGCCCGTCTGGGTAAAGTAGGTGCCCAGCGTCATCAGCCCAAACCCCAAACCGGGGCCGATTACCTCGGTCAGCACTGGAACTTTGGTGATGTAGGGCGTATAGGCGTATATGATAACCAGCCCGCCGAGGCCTATCGGCAGTACCGTCCAACCGTATTGAACAATAAAGTAGATGCCGATGCCAAAAACGGCCGCCATGGTTGCCAGCCCAAAAATCAGGGCCTTCTTGGCATCCATCAGCCCCGATACCAGCACCGGGCTGCCGCCGGAAAATGGGGTTCTTTCTGTATTGAAGTCGATTCCGCTCCTGTAATCGAAGTAGATGTTTAGAATGTTAACGCTCATATGTGCCAGCAGTGCACCTATCGACGCCAGCACCAGATGCGTAACATTGATTTCGCCCGTCACGTAGTACGAGGCAGCAACACCGGCAAGCACACACACCGGTACCAGCAGCAAAAAGCTAGGCCTCGTCAGCAGCAAATAATTCTTCATCGTACTCATTTCACCCGCACTCCTATATGCTATTTGTTATAATTCGACCCATTCCAAGATGACTATATATTAATATCGACTAAACTCTGCCCAGGCCCAGCCTGGATAGACTGCTCACACGAAAGTTATCCATGGCAAGAAACGCCCTGGACATTTCGGCGATCGTATCTCCAAACTCCTGCATATGCTCGAGCCGTTCCTTGTAGAACCCCGCTTCATCGGTCTGCGCAGCAGCACCGAGCTTACCGATAGCGGCAAGGCCATCGGTAACGCTATCCATGGTATATTCAACTTCCTTTTTATCCCGCTCAGTGAGAATCCCCCGTATCACCTTCCAAAAATCG
>DAOUZV010000067.1 GCA_030665485.1 Chloroflexota bacterium
GGGCAAGGATTTGGGCGGCAACGATCTCGACGGGGCCGTCAGCTACTGTGCCGGTGCCATCGTAACCCCGGAGGCCCGCCCGATAGAGCCGCAGCTGGTCAAGTTTGAGAAGAAGATTGAAGCCGGCGCCGAGTTCATCCAGACCCAGGCGATATATGATCTGGATAACTTCAGAAAGTTCATGAAGCACGCACGTCAGTACGATGTCAAAATACTGGCTGGTATCGTGCTGCTCTCCTCAGCGAGGATGGCCAAGTACATGACACAGAACATCCCCGGCATTTTTGTGCCGCAGGATTTAATTGATGAAATGGCGGGTGCCCCCAAAGGCGAGGCGCTGAGTAAGGGCATAGAAATTGCGGGCAGGCTGGTTGCATCGCTCAAAAAAGAAGCCATCTGTGATGGTGTTCACATAATGGCCATAGGTAAAGAGGAGGTTGTGCCGGATATACTGGCGACCGCTGGTCTTTAAACTCGCTTTTTATATCTAAACTAACGCCAGAATTATAGCTAATACCGCAAATACAAGCCCAGGTGTCCCAAGCGCCAAGGCCCCTCGTCTAGCAGCCATTGGTTCCATTTCTTTTATCGAGGCGACGTAATGCTGTATTGTGAGCGTAAACATAAGCAGAGCCAATGAAATCAGCAGCCAAACGTACCAGGCAAGTGAGGTATTTGCTGCGTTAAGTCCCCACGCGAGGCCGGTTATACCGCTGCCCATCAATAATCCATAGATAAACCACCACATATCTGATGCCTCCTAAAAGTCTGCTATTCTAATCTTGTTCCTTTTAGCCCGTCTATGCCGTATGGCGGCATGTTTGAGCCCCACCAAGATTCGGGATCTTTTGGTATATCGTAACCCAGCAGTCCGTCCATTTTGGTGAACAGGCTGTTGAATATGGGCGTTTTGGCTACCGTTGCCTCTACGAAATGGTGCATGAACGACTTGTCTTTTTTACTAAAAGGGCATACCGCAAAGCAGGTGGCACATGATGCGGTTGCCTTAAGCCAGTAGGCCATGCACTTGGGGGAGTCCTCGTACCAGGTTTTGTGCCCCGGACTGTTCCACGGACCTTTTACCTCCCATGACGGCTCGGTGGCCTCGCTGAGCGTTCCGGACGGGCATTCGGTGGCGCACTTTTTGCAGGTTTTGCAGAAGCGCATGATGCCGGCGTTTATGGGTTTGCTGGGGGCCAGCGGCAGGTTCGTCACCAGCCTGAATATGCGTACCATAGGGCCGTATTCGGGGGTAATCACCCGGTTGAGCCTGCTCAACTCTCCGATACCGGACATGACGGCGAATGCATCGGCGATGCCCAGTCCGTTGAACCAGTAGGCCATGAGTCCATAATACCCCAGGCAGTGCAGGAATATCTGCGTATCGTCAAAAATGACCCTGGCGCGGGCGTATGCGTTTCCCGCCGCCGCCGCAGAAAAAGGAGTAGGTGTTTTGCCCACGCGCCGTTTCAGCAACTCCTCCGACATCTGCACCGTAAACACGATGATCCACCTTGCGTTATTGGGTATCACCCTGCGGGTTTCTTCCTCATATGCCTGATCTACATCCTCAAAATCGAGCCTCTTGCCGTCGTTATCCACGGAGTAGATGAACTTCTTGTTGTACTCATCCAGTTCCAGAAATGCCACCTGCGAGGCGCCGAACATCTTTAAGGCGGCGCGCATCATCATGGCATTGTCCTCGGGCGTGCCCTGCCAGGGCGGGACCCCCATTGATTCGGGGGTTATCAGAGCGCCACCCCAGCCGTCCTTTACGTGTTCGGGGTCGTTGGCAAATCCTAAAAAGCTGTTGCCCACGGCACCCTGACGCACTGCGATGTCCAGTGCCCTGTCCCTTAAGGTGTAATTGGGCTTGTTTTCCTGTATCCACTCGCGGGTGCGTTCCGCCTTCTGTTTCCTGAGGCGCTTGTTCTCTTCCTCGCCAACATATTTGGAGAAAGAAACCTGCTGTATCTTGGTTTCGTCGAATCTTTCAACTACGTCCCAGTCTATATCGACGGTGGGCTTATTGACGGTTTTTATCCACCAGGGACGTTTCCACTCCGACTCGGGTGATGACGCTATCTCGTCCAGGTCACGTGCCTTGCCCAGCCCTATCTTCGATAATAGACCTCTGAGCACGCCCCTGCCCGTTGTGCTGTGGAATTTCGCCATGCTCCTTCGCCTCCAAAAATACTTAAGCGCATTATATTATATGAGACCACCTATGACAACATGGGAGGGCTGTTATACCAGAGGGCATTTGTGGGTCCGTTTAACGCCGTGTTATCATTATCCATCGCAGAATAGATAATTAAGGATTTAGGGTTGCTGTTTTTCGGACATATCGGAATCACGCTGGCTGTGGGACTGGGGCTGAAAAGGCTGTACTCTGACAGACCGACTGAGGCCGCTTCAGCGAGCGACAGCCAGACCATCTCTGTCACTGCAATCGACAACAAGCCGCCACAGTCGTCAGTACAGGGCTTTTCAGGGCATATACGCCATATCGTGCGACGCATGGATCTGAGAGTATTAATCGTCGGGTCGATGCTGCCGGACATAATCGATAAACCGTTGGGGCAGGTTTTTTTCATAGAGACATTCATGAGCGGCAGGATATTCGCTCATACGCTGCTGTTCCTCATCGTCATATCGCTTTTAGGCGCATATCTATATAGACGCAGGGGCAGGATATGGCTGGTAGTGCTGTCATTTGGCTCGGCGTTGCACCTGCTTGAGGATTCGATGTGGAACGGATTTGCACGAACGCTGTTTTGGCCGTTTATGGGCTTGACATTTGACAGGCTCGATCTGGATTACTGGTTCGAAGGACTGTGGTATAGGTTTCTGCACGTACCAGCAGTCTATGTGCCCGAATGGATTGGGATAGCTATATTTGCCGGATTCGTTACATTTTTGATTTACCGAAAGAAGGTTAACAGGTTTTTTAAAACAGGACTGGTTCTTTAGGCGATATATGGCTTTTACTTGAGTAGAACATATGTAGTGTGTTATAATTTTTAAACTTGAGCAAGTAGCAGCATTAACTTAAAAAGGAAAAACAAAACACATGTTGCAAAAGGAAAAAAAGGACAGCATAATAGACCAATTCAAGGTTCATGATGGAGATACTGGATCGCCGGAGGTTCAGATTGCACTATTGACCGAGAGGATAACTCAACTCTCTGATCACCTCAAAACGCATATCCACGATCATCACTCTCGTAGAGGCCTCCTCATGTTGATTGGCCAGAGACGGCGCCAGCTTAAATACCTAAGTTTAACGCATGTTGACCGCTATCGGGTTGTGCTTAAAAGATTGAACTTGCGCAAATAATTTTTAGTAGGTGTTTTTTTGGCAACTGACAGTGTTCAAATCGTAATCGGCGACAGGGATCTTATTATCGAAACAGGCAAGCTGGCGGAGCAGGCCGATGGGGCGGTGGTTGTAAGCTACGGCGAAACCGTTATTCTGGTTACCGCATGTTCTAAAGAACCGCGGGAGGGTATAGACTTTTTCCCGCTTACAATTGATTACGAAGAAAGACAATATGCCGCGGGTAAAATACCCGGCGGCTATTTTAAGAGAGAGGGGCGTCCTACTCAGGATGCCATCCTTACCATGAGGCTCACGGACCGGCCGCTGCGTCCGTTGTTCCCCGAGGGATACCATGATGATGTTCAGATTATTATCACGGTGCTATCGGCGGATCAGGAAAATGATCCGGACATACTGGCTGGTATAGGTGCGTCGGCGGCTTTGGGTATGTCATCGATACCGTTTACCAACCTTATCTCTACTACCCGCGTGGGATACATAGATGGTAAATACGTAATCAACCCTATATATACCCAGCTTGCTGACAGCGAACTGGATATTATCATTGCCGGTACAGAGAATGCGGTGGTGATGGTTGAAGCGGGGGCCAAAGAAGTGAGCGAGGACATGCTGGTTGAGGCCATAAAACTGGGCCAAGAAACCAACCAGCAGATCATAAAAGTACAAAAAGAGCTTATAGGCAAATGCGGTGTGAACAAAAAGGATTTTGTGGCAAAAGAGGCTGATGCAGCGCTCGAAACTGCTGTTGCGGATGCAATTAGTGATGAGCTTGACAAGGTTTTTGCGTTAAAGGATAGATACGAGCAGCGTGATGCCATGGATCAGTTAAAGGGAAGCGCTCTTGAGAAAATCGGCGGGGACTATGACAAGCGCGATGTTCTCGATATCATAGAGTCCAAGTGGAAGGATTACGTTAGGACCAAGATACTAAAGGAACAACAGCGACCCGACGGTCGCGATATGACTCAAGTTAGGCCGGTGACCTGCGATGTGGGACTGATGCCGCGGCCTCATGGTTCGGGGCTGTTCAAGCGTGGTGCCACTCAGGTGATTACCTTAACTACCCTCGGCTCACAGAGCGAGGAGCAGCGCCTAGATGGACTTGGACCGGAGGAGCGCAAGCGCTTCATACATCACTACAATTTCCCGCCGTTCAGTGTGGGCGAGGTGAGGCGTATGACTGGTCCAGGCCGGCGCGAGGTAGGACATGGTGCTCTGGCAGAAAGAGCGCTGTTACCGGTAGTACCATCCGAGGATGATTTCCCGTACACAATAAGGCTGGTCTCTGAGGTTTTAAGCTCCAACGGATCATCGTCTATGGCCAGTGTTTGCGGTAGCACGCTGTCGCTGATGGACGCTGGTGTACCCATCAAATCGCCAGTAGCTGGTATAGCTATGGGGCTCATAAAGGGTGAGAGCGATGAGTACGCCGTGCTCACCGATATAAGCGGCACCGAGGACCATCTGGGCGATATGGACTTTAAGGTAGCGGGTACAGCTAAAGGCGTAACCGCACTTCAGATGGATATAAAGGTACTGGGCATAGATGAGAAGATTATGGCCCAAGCATTGACTCAGGCCAAGGATGCACGCATGTTTATCCTTGACAAGATAACCGAGACCATAAGTGAGAGCAGGCCGGAGCTGAGCAAGTACGCACCGCGCATGTACAAGATGAAGATTGACCCCGAGAAAATCGGTAGTGTCATCGGCCCCAAGGGCAAGACGATAAGGGCGATTATCGAAGAGACTAAGACGACGATAGATATAAGCGACGACGGCTCGGTAGTTATCGGTTCCACCGATGGCGAGTCAGCCGACAAAGCCATCAAAATGATAGAGAATTTAACCAAAGAGGTTAAAGTCGGGGAGATATATACAGGAAAAGTAGTCAGAATAATGAACTTCGGCGCCTTTGTCGAACTGATACCGGGCAAGGACGGCATGGTGCACATAAGCCAGCTGGCTGATTATAGGGTGGCTAATGTTGAAGACGTGGTTAAAATCGGCGATGAGATAACGGTGAAGGTTATGGAGATTGACAACATGGGCAGAGTTAACCTTTCCCGCCGTGCCTTGCTGCAACCTGCAGATGAGACCACCGGCGATGCTTCTGGCGGCGCACCTAGGCGCAATGACCGGCCGCGTCGACCGGATAACCGTGGTGGAGGATATGGGTCGCCAAGACCAAGTGATAAGCGACCGCCACAGAACAGACGGTAAATAATACCGTTCCCACACTCGATATATTATTTTTTTCCAATTTGGTGTATTATGGTATATTAATTTAGGTGTTTTAGCTTATGAGTCAAATAAAAGTAATAATAAATGGCGCAGCAGGGAGAATGGGTACAGAAGTGGTTAAAGCCGTCTGTGCTGATATTGGCCTGGTTGCTGTTGGAGCTGTTGATGTGGTTGCCAGCGATGAGCTGGCGCTTCCTGATGGTTCAGGTGCGATACCATATTCAGCCGATATCGCTGATATATTAGATCGAACCAACCCGGATGTGATGGTGGATTTTACCACGCATGACGTTACCATGCCAGCGGTGCGCTTAGCCATTAAAAACGGTGTAAGACCGGTGATAGGCACCACCGGACAATCCGTGCAGGAGCTTGATGAAATTGGCTCTCTATGTAAAGAGAATGGAGTAGGTGCTTTTTACGCACCCAACTTCTCACTGGGTGCTGTACTGATGATGCATCTGTCGAAATTAGCGGCCAAATATTTTGACTATGCTGAGATCATAGAGCTGCATCATGAGAAAAAGCTGGATTCGCCATCGGGCACGGCGCTTGCCACGGCCAAGTACATAGTCGAAGCGCACGGCGGGCCATATAAAAGAACTGAGAGCCAGAAGGAAACGCTTGTCGGCACGCGTGGGGGAGATTATCAGGGAGTAAGCGTCCATAGCATTCGTTTGCTGGGGCAACTGGCACACCAGGAGGTAATATTCGGCAGCGTGGGCCAAACGCTCAAAATCAGGCACGACAGCATCAGCCGTGAGTCTTTCATGCCAGGTGTGGTTCTGGCGGTTAATGAAGTAATGAAGTTAGATAAGATGGTTATAGGGTTGGATAAACTTTTAGGGCTTTAGGAGACAAAAGGAGTGAAAAAGTATAACGTAGCGATAGTTGGTGCTACCGGGCTGGTTGGTC
>DAOUZV010000153.1 GCA_030665485.1 Chloroflexota bacterium
TCGGCACGGGAGGGGTCGATACCCCCCATACCTAGTATCCATCGTTTACGGCGTGGACTACCCGGGTATCTAATCCGGTTTGCTCCCCACGCTTTCGCCCCTCAGCGTCAGAAACAGCCCAGGAAGCCGCCTTCGCCACTGGTGTTCCTCCCGATATCTACGCATATCACCGCTACACCGGGAGTTCCGCTTCCCCCTGCTGTCCTCAAGCTCATCAGTTTCAAGTGTCCCCTCCCAGTTGAGCCGGGAGATTTCACACCTGACTTGATGTGCCGCCTGCGGGCCCTTTACGCCCAATAAATCCGGATAACGCTCGCCACCCACGTATTACCGCGGCTGCTGGCACGTAGTTAGCCGTGGCTTATTCATTAGGTACCGTCCTTACTCGTCCCTAATAAAAGAGCTTTACGACCCGAAAGCCTTCTTCACTCACGCGGCGTTGCTGCATCAGGGTTTCCCCCATTGTGCAAGATTCCTTGCTGCTGCCTCCCGTAGGAGTCTGGGCCGTGTCTCAGTCCCAGTGTGGCTGATCATCCTCTCAGACCAGCTATCGATCTCAGCCTTGGTAGGCCGTTACCCCACCAACCAGCTAATCGAACGCAGGCCCCTCAAAAGGCGTCCCGAAGAACTTTCACTCTCAATTTGACTCGAGAGCATACGCGGTATTAGCCCCGATTTCTCGGGGTTGTCCCCCGCCTTAAGGTAGGTCACCTACGCGTTACTCACCCGTTCGCCACTATCCAACCGAAGTTAAGATCGTTCGACTTGCATGCATAAGGCACGCCGCCAGCGTTAATCCTGAGCCAGGATCAAACTCTCTTTAAAAAAGTTTGTTTTAAAAGAATTGTTGGACCCTATTTTCCTTCCACTATCCAATTGTTAAGGTGCTACTTGACGCAAAGTATTATTTTACTCTTTTTATGGTGTGTTGTCAAGCTGTTTTTATCGTAAATTGAACCTTTATCCAAACTGATCGCGGATCAGCCGAACGGTAGCATGTTTTTAATGTTGCCCAGCTTGGGAAGTATGCCCCGCCCTCTGGACAACTGTTTGATCATTTTCTGCATCTGGCGGAACTGGTTCAACAATTGATTTACATCCTGTGGCTTGGTGCCGCTGCCCGCAGCAATACGCTTTCTTCTGCTGCCGCCGATGATATCCGGATTATGCCTTTCAAAAGGTGTCATGGATAAAATTATGGCCTCAATCTTCCCCATTTGCTTTTCATCTATCTGCGCGTTTTTGAGCTTGGACATGCCCGGTATCATACCCACAAGCTGCCCCATGGAGCCCATCTTCTTGATCTGCGCATACTGGTCAAGGAAATCCTCAAGGTCGAAAGATGCCTTTTTCATCTTTTTCTCAAGCTTTTCCATCTTCTGCTTATCGAAGTTTTCCTCGGCCTTCTCGATAAGCGTCAGCACATCGCCCATACCCAGAATGCGCGACGCCAGACGATCGGGGTGAAATACCTCTAAGCCATCCATTTTCTCGCTCACACCCATAAACTTGATGGGCACATCCGTTACCGACTTCATCGAAAGCGCCGCTCCTCCGCGGGCATCGCCCTCCATTTTAGTCAGAATGAGGCCGGTGAGCCCCACCTTTTCGTTAAACTCCCCGGCGATGCGAACCGCATCCTGTCCGGTCATGCCATCGGCCACCAACAGCACTTCCGTGGGATCAAGGCTCTTTTTAACGTCGATGAGTTCCTTCATCAATGGCTCATCCACATGCAAACGTCCCGCCGTATCGACGATTATTACCGTTGCCGCCAGCTCTTTGGCCCGCTTGAGCGCACCCTTGCAGATATCGGGTACGGATTTTTTCATCTCGCTGTAAACGGGTATATTAAGCTGCTCGCCCAGAGTGATAAGCTGCGTATCGGCAGCGGGCCGATATATATCACAGGCCACCAATAACGGGCGCTGGCCCGTTTTCCTCAAGTGCAGCGCCAGTTTGGCCGATGTAGTGGTTTTGCCCGCGCCCTGCAGGCCTACCATAATTATTATGCTTGGAGGCTGGTCAGCTTTCAGCAACTGGCTCTGCCCGCCGCCGATAATACGAACCAGTTCCTCATGAACGATCTTTATGACCTGTTGGCCCGGAGTCAGGCTTTCCAGCACTGCGGTTCCGACGGTGCGTTCCCTGATTCTGGCAATAAAGTCCTTTACCACCTTGAAGTTCACATCACCCTCAAGCAACGCCATCCTTACCTCGCGCAATGCCTGATCGACATCTTTTTCAGAAAGACGCCCGCGATTGCTGAGCCATTTAAAGACATTTCCTAATTTGTCCGACAGTACTTCAAACACTCAAATGTCCTCTTTCGAACCAGAGTATGCCCAAATTAAGAATGTACCTTGGCAAACCCCTTAAGCCAAGGGTGCACCTCGGTACATTCATTTTTATAATCCATTGCTCAGCAACAAAATCCCATTAACTAGTCAAGGCTCGGCCTCGGCGAAAGCCCCGCCTTCTCAACGATCTGTGGAACCGCCTCTTCCCACTCAATAGCCATGATGTGGACACCAGCTATTCCCTCAATATCTTTTAGTCTCTTGATCGTCTCGATGGCCAGATTTATGCCCTCCTGCGCCCTGTCCTCCTTAGGTGTATTCTGGAAGCGCTCGATTACATCGTCGGGGACATCAAGGCCGGGCACCCTGGTCTTCATATATTTGGCGGCACCGATGGACTTGATAGGAGTAACGCCAGCCAGAATCTTTACCTTTTTATGCAAACCCCTGTCGCGGACCATCTCCATCCACTTTTCAAACTTGGGCATATTGTAGACCAGCTGAGTCTGAACAAAATCGGCGCCGGCTGCTATCTTCTTTGCAAGACGATCTACGCGATATTCAAGCGGATCGGCAAACGGGTTTACCGCAGCGCCAATATAGAGCCTCGGCACCACGCCCTTTATCTCTTCACCGTTCTGCAATATACCCTCGTCACGCATATCCTTTACCATCTTCAGCAATTGAACGGAGTCGATATCGTGCACCGATTTGGCCTGCGGGTGATCACCGAAGGAAACATAGTCGCCGGTAAGGCATACGATGTTGTTCAGGCCCAGAGCGGCCATTCCCAAAATATCCATCTGCAGCGCGATTCTATTACGGTCGCGGCAGGTCATTTGAACCACGGGGTCCAGACCCATCTCCCTGCCCAGCATAGCTCCTGCAGTACTGGACATCCTCACCACCGCGGTCTGACCGTCGGTGACGTTACAGCCGTCTATATATCCTTTAAGAATATGAGCTTTTTCTTTAACTTCTTCAGCATCAGCGTTTTGCGGAGGCCCAATCTC
>DAOUZV010000014.1 GCA_030665485.1 Chloroflexota bacterium
GAGAAACATCGAGTGATTCTGCCAGTTGTTCTTGAGTCCTACCGATGTAGGAACGTATAGTAGAAAACTGCTTGCTATCCACTCAACACCTGCCAATTATTTTACAGAGAATAATAATAGGACAGCCAAAAAAGCCAAAACTGCTATCCCGCCTCTTAGGGATAGAGAAGTTTTTGATAAATCCTCAATCGAGATTAAAACATTTACGCCGATAGCATTAGCGGATTTCCACCTATTTCAAATGAGGGCAATTGATACTGGAATAATGACAGCATTTACTGGGTTTAATATCGATTAGTGCTCTTTTGAGGATAGTTTGAAGCTGTATCAGGAGCTATTCTGAACTTCGACTTCTACGAAACAACCACCTGAAGAGTCTGAATAGTAACTTGAAAGGTGTAACTACTAATCTAATGATTAAGGTAATGATAAAGGACCCGATATCGTCTTCAGGGCCTCTATTAAAAACACCAAGCGGAGGTTTTTCAGGATTACCAAGGCCTGGTGGGTCAAATCCAACCATAACACACCTTCTCTTCTTGCCAGCATAATACCGCCACAGATTTAGTTCTTACCGAATATAGCATAATAGTAAACCTTATGACGTGTCAGTATCCGAAAGTGGTAAAAGAGGGTTTATTTAAAAGCCCTTTTTCAGGAAGTTCGAGGATAGTTTGAGGGTTTGCTAAGTCAATGAAGTTTTATGTACGGAGGTTATATCGCTGTCGTCCATATCCGTAGTGGTCAAGTAAGGATTGGCTGCCTGTATGAGAGGGAAACCTAAGACAAAGAAAGGGGAATAGAATGATGAAAAAGTTAAGCAAAAATATCGTAGCTAATCAAACACAAGTTGTTAAGCAAAATGCGGAGCGAAAATTGGCTCCCCAGGTAGGATTCGAACCTACGACCTAGCGGTTAACAGCCGCCCGCTCTACCGTTGAGCTACTGGGGAGTGTTTTGACCTTGATAAACCTATTTTACACTAAAATGTTACGCACGTCTAAAACAAATGAAAGCGCCATATCATGCCGATAGGCGCATTCACAATTTTAGTTTATTAGCAACCCTCTGTCAATGCGAATTGCTCTTGATTGTCGACAGTCTATTATTCGTACACGCTGGTTCTGACGACACCCCGCAAAATGGCTGCTTCAATACTTTTCACAGGAACAAGCTATTTATTTATCGTTTTAATCTGATTCGTCAATAGTCTTTTGGTCCGGTTTATCAAGCGTCTTTTTGGAACGGCTTATATTGTTAGAGAACACTAACCCTTTTACCAAACTAAAGCCAATCTTACGTTCAATTACTACTGTGCTATAATGAACTCCTAAAGGAGTTTCTTCTTGCCAAATATCGCAGAGCAAATAAAAAAATCACTTACGCAAGATGCACTAGCGCTGATCAATAATCTGGGCAAAACGGCCAGAGATCTTGGCTACAATATATATATAGTGGGCGGACCCGTGCGCGACATGCTGCTCGGTCGGCCTATCGTAGATATCGACATAGTTGTAGAAGGCGATGCGATAGCGCTGGCACGCGGTATGGCTAAAGCGCTTGGCTATCAATCCAAAACCCACCCTCGATTCGGCACCGCAAATTTATATATGAGCAATGTGAGTGCAGACCTGGTCACGGCACGCTCGGAAACATACGAGAAGCCCGGCGCATTACCAACAGTAACCCCAAGTTCACTTAAAAGCGACCTTGCCCGGCGTGACTTTACCATGAACGCCATAGCGGCAAGCGTTGCCCCGAACGATTTCGGTGAACTTATCGATTACGCAGGCGGCTTGAATGATCTGAAAGCAGGCCTGATTCGTGTGTTACATCCAAATAGTTTCATGGACGATGCCACCCGCATTTTCCGGGCCGTACGATACGAGCAACGCCTGAGCTTCACAATAGAGCCCGTTACCGAGGGCTTGATAAAGCAAAACCTGTCTATGATTGATACTATCAGCGGGAATCGGTTGAAAAACGAACTGAATCTTATCTTCAAGGAAGATTCTTGCATAAAAGCACTGGAGCGTGTCGACGAACTGGGCATCCTTAAGCGGCTTCACCCGTCGTTGAGGGGTAACGGATGGCTCAGCGCTAAACTTTGCAAAGATTGTGATCAGGTAATACTTTTCGCACTACTTACCTATAATCTCAATGAGGAGGACTGCAGGGACACCCTCAAACGTTTAAATATATCCGGCAAAAACGGGCAAACCATTAAGGAAGTCCAAAAAATCAAAAAAGAGCTGAATGCGTTATCTGTACACAACCTTCCTTTCAGCCGTGTTTACAGAATGCTGGAGAACTTTTCAAACGAAGCGGTTGAAGTTGTAATCTTGGCTGAGGAGCCCTCTGCGGCAAGGCAACATCTGGAATTATATATAGAAGAGCTGCAACTAATTCGGCCAATACTCGATGGCAATGACTTGAAGAGAATGGGTATAACAACCGGCCGCAAAATAGGTCAAATACTGAAGCAATTAACAAATGCCAAGCTTGACCACAAGGTGAGAACCAGAGGTGAAGAGGAGAGGCTGGTTAAATCTCTAATAAGAGGGGATAAGCCTTAAAGATATAACCTGGTTTGATTCCATCACTTATCTACTATTGCCAACCACTTGGTTATAAAACGTGGAATCTCTTTGGAAAAGCCGCTAACCACATCAATCGGAGGCAGAGAGCTTAGGAAAGCTGATCCGTAACGCTTGCTCTTGATGCGTCTGTCCAACACAACCATTATCCCCTTATCCGTTCTGGAGCGGATGAGCCGCCCGAAGCCCTGCTTGAACTTGAGGATAGCTTGGGGCAAGGCGTATTGCATAAAAGAGTCCTCAAACGTTTCAGAACGAGCGGCAAAGAGAGGATCGGTGGGAACGCTGAATGGGAGTCTAACCAAAACCAGAACGCTCAGGGCATCACCCACCACATCAACCCCCTCCCATAGGCTGGCCGCACCCAGCAAAACGGAATTTTGGTTGGACTTGAAACTCTCAAGCAGCCGCTTCGGCGAGCCATCTATCCCCTGGCCTAAAACGACGATAGACCGCTCATCAAGAGCCGGACGAATGGCGGCATATGTGCTTTGAAGCGCAGTATGGGATGTAAACAAAACCAGAGTACGCCCGCGTGTAGTACTGCAAATGTCAATGATGGTCTTTTCCAGGGCCTGCTGGTATCCGCGCTGGTTCGGCTCAGGCACGTCGCTGGGCACATAAACCATGGCCGCACTCTTGTAATCAAATGGTGCATCTAGGATAAGTTCGCTCACATACTCCAGGCCCAGTCGCTGTTTTAGATAATCGAACGTTCCCTCTGTACTTAGTGTAGCACTGGTGAGCACAACCGTATCCATATTTGAAAAAACATGCTGAGCAAGCAATCCGGATACGGAAAGCGGAGCGCCTTCAAGGGAAATCGAGTTTTCTCTTGTTCCCAAAGTAATCCAGTGTATGAAATCCGTATCAAGAGAAAAAATCGACCTCTTTAATTTATCCGACAGCTCAGCGCACATCCCCAACATCGACGTCATCTCCATCACAAATGCTTCGTTATCAACATTGTCAGTCAATTGATCAAAAGTTGAAACAAGCCTGCTCAGTCCATCCTCTATTTCCTTGAGCACCAGAGCCAGGTTTTCACACGCCGCCTCAACTCTGTACCAGCCGGGCTGAACCTTCACGTCTCTGGTCAAGCGTATCTGCCTGTCATATCTACTGTTATTCTGCTGTCGATCCTCGGCATGAAGTTCTATGAAAGCTTTAAAAACGCTGAAGAATTCGTCGACTCTCGCTCTAGCACGCTCAACCTTCACCCTCACCGCTTCAGCCTGCCCCACAACCTCCTTCTGAGCAGAAGCGGGAAGCCCGCTACTGGATAAGCCAGATCTGATCCGATGCAGCACGCCGATATAATGCTGCCCCCCTATATCCTGAGTAAGCTGATTGAGCAGATCGATTATGGTGCGCTGCGTAACCTTAAATCCGAACTGGCGCGTTGCCTCATCTTCCAGATGATGCGCTTCATCTATAATGATATGGGAGTACTGCGGCAAAACGTTGCCGCCGGAGGCCACATCAGAAAGCAAAAGCGCATGGTTTATGACGATGATATGAGCACCCTCGGCAACCTGCCTTGCCTGCTGCAGAAAACAGGCGCCCCTCTTTAAAAAAGGGCAATTGCTAAAAAGACAGCTTTCAACCTGAGCACATACCCTGCTCCAACCATAATCCTGCCTTCCCCCAATGTTAATCTCGGCTCTGTCTCCGCTTGCAGTTATCTTGAGCCAGATCAATATACGAATTATCATCCGGATCTCATCATTTGAAAGCCCGGAGCTATTTTTGAGCATATTGAAGCGGCGACGGCAAAGATAGTTGCCGCGGCCCTTTAACTGTACGGCATTGATGTTTAGATTAAGAGCACTGAGCAATTGCGGGATATCCTTGTGCAAAAGCTGTTCCTGTAGATTTATGGTATTCGTAGAAATAATCACGTGGGCGTTATTGCGCTTGGCATACTCCATCGCAGGCAGCAGATAAGCGATGGATTTACCCGTGCCAGTACCGGCCTCCACCAGCAGTTGCTCGCTGCCATTGAAAGCACCCGCCACAGCACGCAGCATAGTTATCTGTTGAACGCGATGCTCATATGCTTCAAAACTATTAGCCAAAGCACCATCGGGCTTAAAAATACCAGCCAGTTCCTCAGTATCAAGCGGCTGCGTCTCGTGCTTGGGAGTAAGCGGTTGCACCTTGGTAAAAAGCCGTGTGCCCTCTTTTGGTATTTCGACGACATCGCCCCTGCCCACAAAAGCGGTTTGCGCCTTAACACGCTTGATATCATCCATAAGCATCTCGAGAGACATGCCGGTTCCCGAAATCAAATGCTCGATCTCCCCAATATCCTCAAGTGAAAGGCGCGATGCTATCTCCAGAATGGCTAAGAAAACGTCCTTGGAAGCTTCAGCATCGGCCAGTGCACGGTGAAACTGGTAGCTGTATCCAAAGTGCCCGGCAACACCGGCCAGGCTGTAACTGGAAAGGTTAGGCAGAAAAATGGTGGCAAGCTCATAAGTATCGTAGGTTGGATTGATAAGATTGATGCCATTTGCATCTAAAAAGCTAATATCGAAGGCAATGTTATGCCCCACAACGGGATATACGCCTAAAAAATCCTTAATATCAGATGCCAGCGACGACAGATCGGGTGCCGCATTAACCTCATCCTGCGTAATACCACACATCTGTTGCACAAAATAAGGAATTGCGCGATGTGGATTAACCAGAGAGTTGAAGGTATCGATCACCGCATCTCCATCGAACTTGACCGCCGCTATTTCGGTTATGGCGTCGTTTTCGGGATTGAGGCCGGTGGTCTCCAGATCAAGCGATACGTATATCGGTGCTTTCGACATTGGACTTGAAAAGGGCTTTGTCCTCGGCAACCACCCTTTCCACCACTCCTTCCAGTCTGAGATACTCAAGGTGAGCCAGCGTCTCGGCACACGCCGACATCTGCTGTATAGGCTCAAGCTCTTTCCCCAATACCACCTCCGAGGAAGCGCCCACCCACTGCATATCAAGCATTATCTGGTAGGCAGTTTTGCTGGAAGAACCCATCGCCACCAGCAATTCTGAAGCTCTTTCCTCGTGATGCCTGATGAGCTGCTGCAATCTCTCCTCAAAATTATGGAAGATGCCCTGGTGAGCCGGCAATACCACATCGACGTCGAGCGACTGTATCTTCTTCAAGCTGTCTATGAAACAGCCTAGCGGATTGGCAGCTGATCTGGGATAAAAGTTGATGCTGGGGGTAATCACCGGCAGCATGTGATCACCGGCCAGTAGCACTTTCCTTTCAGCATCATACAGGCAAAGGTGCCCCCTTGAATGTCCCGGTGTAAACAACACTTCGACATATGAGGACTCAAGCTCAAGCTTTTCGCCGCCTTTCAGCAACACATCCGGTTCCACGCGCCAGGTAAACTGGTGCTGCCCCCACGGCCTTTGCTTTAGCATATCTATGTCCGATTCAGGCATTCCGTTGAGCAAAAGCCACTTCCATATATGGTCATCCAGCTCCCACCGGTCAGGCGCAGCACTGGGAGCCTCGCTCTCATGCATCATTATCTCAATCCCGTAAAGCTCCCTCATCTTGCTTGCCAATCCCAAATGATCGGGGTGCGCATGGGTAATAAAGATAGCATTTATATCCTGCGGTTTAAGATCAATATCAGCGAGCTTTTCGATCAAAATATCAAGGGTTTCCTGTGTGGGCCAGCCAACGTCAACCATAATATACCCTGTTTTGCACTTTAGCAGGTACGCATTCAAATTACCCAGCGGATTATTGGGTATGGGTATCTTCAGTTGAATAATTCCGGGAACAATCTCCATAACGCTTTCCTTCCAAAATCAACAAACGTGGTACGACTAATACTATTGTAGCTGTCAGGTGCCGGAGCAGTCAATCAAACGGTGCAGGCCAGATAAACCTCATGCCCCTGCTCGTGAAGGCTGTGGTATATGCCTTCGCCTCTCTCGTAGCTGGGGGCTAATGTAAACAGTGTTGGGCCAGAGCCACACAAGTGAACGGAATCGGCACCAGAGGCAATCAGTAGCTGGCGATATTTAGCAAGATCAGGGAAGAATTTATATGCGACCGACTCAAAGCTATTGAAGAGCGCCTTTGACGAAAGCTGCTCCCCAATCAATATGCTGTTTACCAGGCTCTTCGTCGCCTCTCCCTTGGTGTAACTGTCTTCTCCCAAATTCTCATAGAGCGCTCTCGTTTTACTGTCCAGGGTAATCGGGGGCTTGAGCAATACCACCCACATTTCCTCAATAGAGGGCAACTGCTTTATCATCTCGCCACGGCCCTGGACCAGCGCCGTGCCTCTATACAGGAAGAAGGTGACGTCGGAACCCAGTTCAGCAGCAAGCTTAACCAAACGCCCAACGGGCCACCCGATTCCCCAAATCTCATTGAGAACAAGCAGCATTGTCGCCGCATCACTGCTGCCGCCACCCAAACCTGCGGAAAAAGGTATGTGCCTTTCATACCTAACATTGATCCCCTTGTCACAGCCGGTGGCTTGCTGAAGCAGGGTGGCCGCTCTTTTCATCAGGTTATCTTCGGGATCAAGCCCAGCCTCCTCAAGGCCATCCAGTGTGACTAGGGGGGCGGGTTGAAAGGTAAGCGTGTCACCGAGGCTGACGGTCTGCATAACGCTCATGATATCGTGATAACCATCGGGGCGTCGCCCAAGCACATCAAGCGTCAGATTTACCTTGGCCTGCGCCTTAATGGTTATCACTGCATGCCTCCAAAAAGTCTACTCATTATAGCCCATTCATTAAGCGTAATGGTCTGCGCCCGGCGCTGGTGGCTGATACCAGCCTTGTGCAACAACTCTTCGACTGCTTTTGGCGATATATCGAGCCCGTGAGCCAGCGAATTGCGCAACTGCTTACGCTTGTTTCCAAACCCTGCCCTGGCTATCCTGAAAAACGTTTCTATATCGCCCACCTCAACCGAAGGCTCATTATAAACATCTATGCGTACGATGGCCGACTCCACCTTGGGTCTGGGATAGAAAGCATCGGGCGGAACCTTGCGCACGATTTTGGGTCTGCCATACAATTGGACACCGATCGCCAGCAGATTCATATCGGGAGCTTTAGCCATCATGTTCTTGGCTACCTCTCGCTGCACCATAACTACTATCAGGCTGGGCTTGAATCGCGCCTCAAGAAAACGTCTCAGCACCGGCGATGCGATATTATAGGGAAGATTGGCCACAACCTTGTACGACGTAACACCAGCATCCAGCAACTGCTCGGGCGTTGTTTTTAGGATATCGGCGTTGACCAGAATGAGATTAGGCGATTCCGATAAGGCCCGTGTCAGTGCATTTGTTAGCGCCGCATCCACCTCAACGGCAATCACGTGCCCAGCTTCTTCTAGCAATACCTCAGTGAGCACTCCGAGACCGGGACCAACCTCAATTACGGTATCTCCTTTGGAAAGTTCGGCCTTAGCGGAGATAGTCTTCAGGTAGCTGCTGTCAACAAGGAAATGCTGTCCCAGCCCCTTCCTGGCACGCCTGTCCATATTTTTCAGTGTTTCTTTAACTTTGCTTAACTGCGATACCATGGCTATCTTCCAAAAGTTATTAATGGAATAAGAATACAGTTAATAAAGAAAGGGGACAACCCTTATAAAGGCTGCCCCTTAACATATCCAGTAATCGATATTTAATCGGTTATCTTGTAGAGTCTGAGAGCGTTCTCACGCAAAACCAGTTTCTTGGCCTCATCTCTTATCGGCAGTGTGTCCCAATCATCCAAAAAGTTCTGGGCACCGTTGGTGCCCCAAACAGTCTTGGTACGCAACCGGCCGTCCACATTCTTGAGTGTCTGCGGCTCCCAGTACTTGGGCCTGTGTGCTGCCACATCCATGTAGACGTTCTCATGCTTGTAAGCCATAGCGATAAGCTCGTCGACCCACGGCCATCCAGTGTGCGATCCTATGAGTACCAATCCGGGGAAATCGATTGCAATGTCATCCAGATAGATCGGACGCCCGAGCTCACTGGGCATAACCTCCAGTGAATGTCCGACCTGAATTGATACCGGCACATCAAGCGAGCGGCAGGTCTCATACAGCGGGTAGTATTTCCTATCATCGTAGCGCAAGCCGTAGCCATAGCTGTGTACATATACGCCCCTGAAGCCATATTCCTTGACAGCCTTCTCAACCTTGGCACAGCTCTCCATGATCTTCAGAGGATCGTATCCGGCCAGACCATAAAGCCTGCCGGGGTGGTTCTTTACGGCCTCATATACGTCTTCTTCCTGATAATACATGCCGCCAATTGGAATCCTTTTCCTGTAAGAATACATTTTGTTAGTGCAAACCAAGGTCTTGGCTATACCCTCTTTGTCCATGTGAGCCACGAACTCGTCAGGAGTTCTGCCCGGAGCCGGCTTTGTGGGCTCCTCGTATTTCCTGCCCGCATAGTAAGCAAGAACCGTGCGCCCCATGATCTTAAATTCATCGGCCTCTGTCTCAAACCACGCTTTTGCGCGCTCTGGCGTAAACAGGTAACACATCATATCAACAGCGCCGACTTCTCGTGCTTTTACTTCACCCATTCGTCAAGTCCTCCTTTTTATCATACCTTCAATTGCTTTTAGTGTACTTTGAAACCCGTATCCAGCGATACAGAGCAAATGCCTATTTCTTTTCCGGCGGCGGTGCAGCCATTCTCTTGAGAGCCATCAGCGCCGTACCCATCGACTTGGCATAGAGCAATGCTCTCTCAAGGTCCATCTGCAAGCCGTCGTTTATGCATTTCTTGATTATCTTAAGTGCGTTTATATCCTTTTCCGCGATAGCCTTGGCCAGAGCCTTTGCCTCATCCATTAAAGACTCAACCGGCACAACTTTATTGACGATACCCATAGCAAGAGCTTCTTCCGCAGAATAGCGTGCACCAGTAAACATCATCTCCTTGGCCTTGCCAGCGCCGATTAACCTCGGCAGACGTAGCGTTCCGCCGGCGCCGGGCATAACACCCATGTTGATCTCCGGGAAACCAAACTTGGTGTTATCGGAGGCGATACGGATATCACAGGACAGCGCAACCTCGCAGCCACCGCCCAGTGCATACTTGGCAATGGCGGCTATGGTCGGCTTCTCGCATGCGGCAATGCTGTCTACTATAGAGAAAATAGACGCATCGCGACGACCCGGAGCACGACCGGCCTTAAGGTCCATACCCGAGGAGAATATCTCGGGTCCACCCGTGATTAGGAGCACCTTGATATCTTTATTGATGGCAACCTCATCCAGTACTTCCTCGACCTCTCTGCTCAGGTCCACGGAGATAGCGTTTTTCATCTCGGGCCTGTTGAAGGTAAGTATGGCCACGCCGTCCTCAACCTCATAGATTATGTTCTCATATGCCATAACGGCCTCCTTAATATGATGCTTTGGATCAAACAGATAATAAGGTGTACCCACCCTTAAATTGAGCGGATACACCTTACATAAATACGATTTAGCTTTTTAGCCCGCTCTGGTATATCCGCCACTGGCACTTAACACCTGACCGGTGACGAAATAGGCCTGCTCCGAGGCGAGATAGGTGATTGCATTGGCAACATCGTCCGGTAGGCCCAGCCTGGACGGAGTGTCTCCATCCGCTTTTTTGCCCATGGGATACAGCTTAATCATTGCCGCTTCTCTCTCCGGATTGCGCTTGGTAGGCACGTTTGCCGCTTTCCAGAAACCTCTTCTGCCCGGGCCTTCTTCGGGAAGGGTGGCGCCGGGGCATACTACGTTTACGGTTATGCCATAGCGGCCGATTTCCTGACACAGTGCCTTGCTGAAGGATATGATGGCACCTTTGGTGCCAGAGTAGACGGCCTGCCTGTTCTCGCCCACGCGTCCGGCATCGGAGCCAACGCTGATGATTCTGCCACCGCCGCGCTCCCTCATATACGGGATTGCCTCGTAGCAACAATAAATGGTGCCGTAGTAGTTTACGTTGATCTGCTTCGCCCATTCCTCAGGGGTGGAATCCAGAAATGTCTTGGTGATGAATATAGCCGCATCGTTTACCAGAATATCGATTCCACCGAAGGTATCGGCGGCCTTCTTCATCGTAGCCTTAACGTTTTCCTGATCGGTCACATTAGTCTTTACCGCCAGAGCCTTTACACCCTTGGCCTCGCACTCTTTGGCAACTCCCTGCGCGCCCTCTTCATCGAGATCGGCGATTACTATGTTGGCGCCTTCAGCCGCTAAGGTTAAGGCGATCATGCGACCGATGTTGGATGCCGCACCCGTCACAACCGCGGTTTTTCCCTTAATACCCAGATCCATGCTTTCCCTCCGTAAATGTTTTTTATCTACTAGTACTAGCGATAGTTTACCAGTCAGATTATTACTTGCTCAACGTTGTTTTCACTTAGATTTAAACAGGCCGTGCACCTGCTGTCGACCTTACCCCAACGGTCCACCACATGTGAGCCAACTCAAACCGGGTTGCCCTGCGGCGCCCAGAAGCGTTTATTTACCGCTGCTTCCTCCCGGACCTGACGGGGTTCATAATGTTCTGCCGCGCAGGACCCGATTATCAACGCCGCTCAACAAAGACAGCCCACCAAGATTAAAGCCTCGAACAGGAATTCGATCCCGCTATAGCGGGTTGCGGGTACAGGGCACCGCTAGCTCCCCATCTAGCACGACCCGTTTTGGATGCTATCATAACGCCTTTTCCATTGTCAAGGAAGCTGTTCTGCGCCTTTTGGAGAGATGATAACCTTACGCCCCTCACCATGTCCAACACTCTGTGTGGATACATCAGGGTGCTCGCGAAGCGTCAGATGCACAATTCTGCGTTCGTTGGAGGGCATGGGCTCCAGACTTATGGAGCGATCGGTCGATTTCACGTCACCAGCTATCCGCGTCGCCAGATTGCGCAATGCTTCATAACGGCGCTCACGGTAGCGCTCCACATCAACCGTAATCCCAGCGTTAACCTTAAGCTTACGGCTGGCAATTAAATTGACAACATACTGAAGCGACGCCAGTGTATCTCCGCGTCGCCCGATAAGTATCCCAAGGTCGGCGCCACTCACATCCAGAAGCACCCTGGTGTGCTCGTCCGCATCCTCCCTTACATCAACCTGAGCAGCTACGTTCATCAGGACCAGAAGCTCACCGAGAACGTCTTTGCCTAAAGCGGCATTATCCATATCGGCAGACTCCGTCCGTCGCCTTACTATGACCCTTGCCTCTTCGGAGCCAAAACCAAAAATACCAGCTTTACCCTTGCTGATAATCTCTACTTCTATTTCTGATTTATCTAAACCCAGTTTATCTAAAGCCTGCTCAACGGCCTCATCTACGGTTTTTGCGCCTACTTCTAATTCTTCCATCTTTCCTGCCCTTCCGTGTCCCCTGAGCCTGAGGCTTATCTTCTACTTTCTTTCCACCCCAATAGGATGATGTCTCGCCTTTATCCTCACCCTCTTCATCGTCTTCCGACATATACTCCGCCACTTTGCCGTCTATTGTCCGCTCCTCGATCTGCTTTTTGGTCTGCTTATAGGTCGGTTGCGGCTTGGACCTAGCAAGTCCACCCCATCCCATAACGAAATACTGAATGACAATACCGACTACTGCAGAAATCACAAAGTATACGCCCAAGCCACTGGGGAACTGTATGGTTATAAAAGCAAACAGCGCCGGGAACATCAACTGCATCATCAAACCCTGCGTTTTCTGGGCCGGGTCCGGATTCGGCTGAGCCGTCATTTTCTGCTGCACCCACATGGTTACGAAAACAAGAATCGGCAGGATGTAATAGGGGTCCCCCTGAGCCAAATTTAGCCACAGGAAGTTATTATCAAGCGGGACGCTTTGATTTACCACCGCCCAGGAATACAAATGTTTTGACAGACCGAGAAGATCGGAGGGAGTTACCGCCAGAACCTGCCTGATCGACTGGAACAGCGCTATCCAGATAGGAAGCTGTATGAGCATGGGCCAGACGCAGCCCAGCGGGCTGATGCCATGCTCCTTATATAGCTTCATCGTTTCTTCGCTCATCTTCTGGCGATCGGTGCCATACTTCTTCTGAAGCTCCTTGAGCTTGGGCTGGATCTCGTGCATGGCCCTGGTTGACCGCAGCTGTTTGAGGGTAATCGGAATCATCACCAAGCGAACAAGGATGGTAATGAAAATAATGGCAAGCCCAAAACTGCCGGCAAAGACGTCGGCCAGCACAATCAATACATTATCGAAGGGATTTTGTATTATAAAATTCCAGATCTCAGTCAAATGCTAATGCCTCACAAAGCAGTATTTATTAACCATCCATGCGATTGCCCGTTAGTAAGCCAATGCGCCGTAAGATGGCTATTTTCTCCGTACGCATACAAATGTTGATACACATCATCACCGTAAACGCCTACATGCGCGCTTATCGGAGATTTGTTGTTTGCTCCCAAAGCAATGGAAGAAGGCCAAATCTCCACTGCCAGATTTGCCGGATTAAGCGCATACACCACGCCGTTATTGGATGCCACTACTATCATATCCACATCATCATCGTCGCCCAAAACATCATTGGCGCCGGGCAGCACGGCGGCCACCGGCGGTGCGGTAA
>DAOUZV010000176.1 GCA_030665485.1 Chloroflexota bacterium
TTGGCATACCCCTCCGCCGGTGCCGAGCCGTACCTTGGTGACGGATAATCCAGCTCCCTGGTGATACCATGGCGGATATTGAACGAACGCAGAAGATTGGCGGCGGTAAGACCCATACGTTGCACCTCGTCGATAGAGTAATCCCATCCGGTAACTGCGTTCAGCATATCGATCATCAGTTTCAGGTTTGGATCATCGCTTTCGGTCATGGTACGCGTTCCGCTGGTAGCAATAAGGCAGATGCCCAGTGAATCCTTAAAGAAACGTGCCGCCTTGGCCTTGGCATTTGCAGTGGATACCTCCTGGGCAGACAGCACATCATGTATCACTACACCACCGCTCTCAAGTGTACCCACGCTTGAGGTAACGGTATCAAGCAGCTCCGGCCACCTTACGCGGTGGTCGTGGCCGCGCGGCGTGGCGCCCTTCATGGTATACACGCCTATGTTCGGAGCATCACCGCCGATGGCCTGCGCCGCACGCATCACTCCCTCAGCCAGCGTATCCCCGACTCCATCGCGTCTGGCGATTTTATGTAGCAGCGCCCTCATTGCCTCGGCATCGCCCCAGTCAAGCTCTATTCCATCAAGGTATTCCTTGTTTATGATGCCCTTTTCGTAGCATTCCATGAGCATGCCTACCAGCCATCCGCCCTCGTTGCAGTCCATGCCCAGCCTGTCGGTCTCGTTGCTCAGCATTATGGCCGCGCGCACGTCCGTCTGGCCCGTAATCGAGCCCCAGGCGGCAAGACACTCGTACTCCGGCTCCTCGCCCTCGTATCCGGCATAGGGTCCGTCCAGTATCTTGACCAGATGGCAGTGATGCGCCTGGCAGGACCAGCACGGCGTCCACTTCATCTCCAGGCGCGGGCGGTAGTTCTCTCCCAAATACTCGCGGTACCGGGCAAATGTATTGGTTGTCAGATTTTTTACGGGAAGGCAGCCCAGGTTCACCATGGCGTCGTACAGCATGGAGGTTCCCCAGGTGTAGCCGCTGGGCTCCCTCAGTTTAGCGATTCTGACAAATTCTTTTGCGATATCTGAAACGGCCTTTTTATCCTTAACCGGAACCTGGTTTTTACCGCGGGCAGCTACAACCGCCTTCAGCTTCTTCGATCCCATCACCGCACCGGGTCCGTTGTGCGCCACAACGTGTCCGCGATCGCCGACGATGGCGGCAAATCTTACCAAATTCTCTCCGGCAGGACCAATGCCAAAAACGCTGGCTCCACGCTCGGACAGTCCCAACTCCTGCTTGATAGCGTCTTCTGTTTCCCAAGTATCTTTACCGAGCAACTGCTCAGCCTCTCTCAGTTCAGCCATACCATCGTGGATATAGAGATAAACCCATTTGTCAGACGCGCCTTGGATGACTACAGCATCAAAGCCGGACAGCTTCATGTACGCGCCCAGATAGCCGTTGGCCTGAGATGAGGTTGCGCCGTTGGTAATAGCGCCCTTGGTCACAACGGAAAATGTGCCCGATCCGGGGGCATTGGTTCCACTGAGCGGCCCCGTAGCCAAAACTAAAACGTTCTGCTGATCGTTCCAGGCAACCCCGGAAGGCACATTCTCGTAGAGGTACTTGGCGCCGAGGCCGGTTCCACCCAAGTAACGGCGCAGCATAGACTCATCGAGCTTCTCTTCGGTGATGCTCCCGCGGGAAAGATCGACCCTGAGAACGCTGCCAGCGTAACCGTACGATGCATTTGATACCATACCTAGTTATCTCCTTGCTTTTATAGTAGGTTAAATGAATTTCTACTTTATGGCAAGTGCCTTTCTTGTTGATATCAAGGCTTGACAAATATAAGGCACCACCTATTATTAAATACAGTTATGCACAAACGTTACTGGGAAATCGACTCCTTACGCGCCGTCGCCATATCAATGATGATAACATTCCACGTTCTGTTTCTGTTGAACGACTCCGGTATTTACAGCATCAACGTATACTCAGGCTTTTGGTGGTGGTTTGCCAGAGTAACCGCCGGCACATTCATCTTTGTTGTTGGTATATCCCTTACCATAAGCTACTCAAAGTCACCACAAATACGCAGATTTCTGCTCAGGGGTCTCAAAGTATTTGCATTGGGACTCGGAGTCACACTTGTCACCTGGATATTCATACGTGATAAATACGTTATATTCGGCATTCTTCATTTCATCGGTACGGCGATAATCATCGGATACTTTTTCATCAGGTTCCGCCTGCTAAATCTGGCGCTCGGCGTTGCCTGTATCGCAGCAGGAGTGTACTTATACAGTTTGCGTTTCAGTTTTGGGTGGCTGCTGTGGCTGGGGCTTACACCAAAGGGATACCAATCGGCAGATTACTTTCCGTTGCTGCCATGGCTGGGCATAGCTCTTATGGGGATATTCTTTGGCAAACTATTATATCCACACGGCAACAGAAGGTTTAAACTTAGAGATTTTTACAATCCTATAACAAGGCCGCGGTGCTTTTTGGGAAGGCACTCGCTCATAATATACCTGATTCAATGGCCCGTAGTGCTGGGCATTCTGCTTGCCTTGGATTACGACACTATGCGATCATACCTCGGACTTTGATAGGCTAGACCGGCACTATCTCCCCAATCGTTAATATATGATCATGTGCTCAGGTTTGATAATGGGTAAAGGCAATCAGCATCACATAAATCCCGAAATGAATAACAAAAGTGG
>DAOUZV010000011.1 GCA_030665485.1 Chloroflexota bacterium
GCCATTTTGGATGTGGATGCCGACTACACCAGGTTAGACAGGCTGATAGCGCGCACCGAAAAAGAGATAGACAGGCTTTACAAGCATCTGCCCGAGGCCACCAAACGGCTGATAGACAAGCTGGCACAGAACACCGAACCTGCCGACACCGGCCCGATAACGGAAAATGATAAAAAGCAGATTTTAGACGAAATAGACAGGTTCTTTAAAAAGGAATCCAAGGACGACTAAAAGCATTGAAAAAACGCCGTTACACAGTCTATGAAGATCATATGATCAAGCGCTCCACCCTTCTCATCTGCTGGCAGCAGGATGTGGGAGGCATAGGACACGGCATCTGCGACTACGTCGAAAACGAGATGGAGGCCTACCCTCTGGGGCAGATAGAGCCGGAGGGCTTCTACGCCATGGACGGCGTGGCGGTGGAAGACGACGTGGCGCTGTTTCCCGAAAACCGCTTTATATACTGTCCCCAGGGTGACTTAGTTATATTCAAAGGCACGCAGCCGGAACGCCAGTGGTACGATTTCTTAAACACTATACTTGATGTTGCACAGAAACACTGCGCCGCTAGCCATATATATACACTGGGCGGCATGATTTCGGTGACGGCGCATACCACCCCGCGCGAACTGCTTACGGTGGCCAACTCACCGCAGATGAGCTATGACCTTGCGCAGTACGACCCGGTGACAACGGCAATCGAGTACTACGAAACGCCGCCGGGGCACAGGCCAACCGTTAACGCATATCTGTTGTGGCTGGCGCAGCACAGAAATCTTGATGCCGGCTGCCTGTGGATTCCGGTGCCCTTCTATCTGTCGCCTGGCGATGACCCCCAGGCAATAAGAAGGATACTCGATTTCCTTACTCTAAAAACAAACATCAGAATTGACTTTAAGCGGATTAACGATAGAATAACCGCCCAAGACGATAGAATAAGGCGTTTGCGGGATGAAAACGCCGACGTCGACAACGCCATAAGCGCGCTTGAAAGCAGCCTTTCCATATCGGGAGGTGAAAGTCAGCGACTGATAAACGCTATACGGGAAGTACTTAAAGAGTAGCGAATGAAAAAACCTAAGATATTTTACGGCTGGTGGGTACTTGTTGCCAGCTTTGTCATTGTCTTCATATACTCGGGCGTGGGCTACTATGCCTTCCAGCTTATATGGGAGGAGATCAGGCTTCAGTACGGGTGGTCCATGTTCACCATTACGGCATCTTTCACCTTTGTCTACGCCACCATAGCGCTGGCGGCCCCCTTTACCGGCAGAATGATAGATCACCTGGGCCCCAGAAAAACAATTGCCTCAGGTGCCTTTCTGGTGGGCGTTGGCTTCTGCCTGCTCAGCCAGACGACAAGCCTGTGGTATTTCTACATCTGCCATATACTTATCGGCATCGGCATGGCCGCCTCCGGCTTCATGCCCACCAGCACGGCAATATCAAACTGGTTCTCCAAACGGCGCGGATTGGTGCTGGGGCTCACCATGACCGGCATCGGCGCCGGCGGATTCGCCACACCCCCGCTACTGGAAAGGGTACTGCTGCCCAATATTGGCTGGGGTAATACATATTTCGTCCTGGCCGGCATCATCTGGATAGGGGTCATCCCGCTGGCGCTGCTGGTGATGAGGGACAAGCCGCAGGATATGGGCCTTTTCCCCGACGGGGTTGCAAGTGCCGAGGAAATCGTGCTGCCCAAATCGTCGGCAGCAGGGCACGAAGGCTGGACGCGCAGTGCAGCTATGAAAACAGTTGCCTTCTGGATCATCGCCATAGCGTTTGGCATGCAGAGCTTCGGCAACACAGGCGTGGCACAGAACCAGACACGCCACCTAAAAACGGTCTTCCCCGAAGGGTCCGCGATACGAGGCCAGGTCGACACCATCCTGGGAATGGTGGCCGTCGGCAGCACCCTGGGCAAGCTTATCTTCGGCTGGCTGGCAGACAAAATAGGCCCAAAGCTGACCTCCATGACATGCATCGCCTGCAGCCTGGTGGCTGTAAGCGTACTGCTCAACATAACGGCAACCTCCCCTATGGCAATGATCTGGGTGTATACTATTTTCATCGGACTGAGCATGGGGGGATGGGCATCCAATACGCCTATGTTAATCTCAAACTACTTCGGGCTGAAGTACTATGGCTCAATATACGGCGCGGCCAACATGTTTATAATGATGGGAACCGCCGTGGGGCCCATGGTCGCTGGTGCCGTGTACGACATCGCCGGAACGTACCGCAACTTCTTCATCTGCGCGCTGTGCCTGTCATCAATCGCCATTGTGGCATTAGCTCTGATGCGCTCACCCAAGGCAAAAACCATCAGCACTTAGCATTGTGACTACTTGTCCTTGAGCTGTTTGACCCTTTCGACAACCGCTATATCTCTTTCGTCAATCATCTTTTTGAAGCTATCAGCAAGATCACGCGGGTCAACCGAGGTGTAATTCGCATACAAATTCAGCCAATCGGCAACTTCGGCAAGCGTGGTTGCCTGCTGGCGCTTGCATAGTTTATTCATATACTTGACCAGCCCCAGATGCTTGACGCACCCGGAAGGATACTTGTTAAGCGCCTCAACCTCCGCCTTGTCTCCAAGCAGCTTAAACTCCATACCCCCTCCTATTCTAATAAGAAGCGATTAAACTCAAATCTCTATTTTAGAAATCCTACCCTTCGGGCCATGCCACTGTATGTGACTTTAATCTCATACATATCGACCAGCGCACACCCAGCTTGACAAACAAATGCCGTCCGCCTACACTTGGCCTACGATGAAAGCAGGCGTTCTACAGGAACTAGAGAAGCTGGTTTACAGGGATGTTCCTCATCCGCAAACCGACGATGGCGGCGTGATCCTCAAGATCAAGGCATGCGCCGTCTGCAACTCAGACCTGCGCTTGTTCCACTACGGCCATAAGCGCATGACGCTGCCCCAAATCATCGGGCACGAGGTATGCGCCACCATAGAGCAGATAAACGGCAAAGCGGGCGATTTTACGGTGGGCGACCGGGTTGAGGTAACGCCCAAGATACCGTGCGGCACCTGCTTCTACTGCGAGCGCGGTCAGTACTTGGCTTGCCCCCAGGGCGAAAGCTTCGGCTACCAGCTTCCAGGCGGTTTCGCCGAATACATGGCCGTACCAAAGCGCGGCGTCGACTTCGGCGTGCTCAGCCAAGTCAATGCCAAGCTCAGCGATAACGAAGCCACTATGGCCGAGCCGCTGGCGTGCTGCCTGAAAGGCCAGCGCATATCGCAGGTAAAGCAGGGCGAAACGGTGGTGGTGATCGGCGGCGGGCCCATCGGCATGCTGCACTGCCGCGTAGCCAAATCACACGGGGCATATGTAATACTCATAGAACACGATCAAAAACGTTTAGACAACGTAGGCCTTGCTGCGGTGGATGTGAATATAGAAGCGCCCGATGGAGACCTGCCCCCGCAGGTGATGGAACTGACTCATAACGAGGGTGCCGATGTGGCCATCGTGGCCTGCTCATCCACAAGGGCGCAGGTGCAGGCGCTGGAGCTGGTCAACAAGGGGGGAAGAGTAAACTTCTTCGGAGGCTTGGGGCCCGGACACCCACAAATTACCATCGACAGCGACATTATCCACTACCGCGAGTTGACCGTCACCGGCACGCACGGCTCACTACCGGAAGACAATAGACTGGCGCTGGATTTGATCGCGAACGGAACGATAAAGGTGGATGACCTGGTTTCGCACAGCTTCCCGCTCAACGAAATAGAGACTGCGTTTGCCTATGCACAGAGCAAGCAGGGCATGCACGTGGCGGTCATTCCCTAAATCTTAACTATCTTCCAGTTCTCATCAAGCAGTGCTATCACCTCAAAATTCGATGTTATAGTGTTTTGTCATTTTTTTACCGCCGCCCAGAAGCACCTTTCTGCTTTTTGTGACACCAACATCGTCCCGCCCTCTTTTAGCGCCTCTGACAGCGTTAAGCCGACTTCAATCTTAAAAAGGTCATCAGTATCATCACTGGTCACGATGATATTTCGCTCATCTCGCATATAGCTCCTCGTACCAGAGTACACGTGTATATTCATCATGAACAATTGCTCTTTTGCACTTCCATCACCGCCCTGACTGGGGCCAGAATGTATGTGAGATAATCGTGAACCAGCCCGTCACTTCACCATCTCGTCAGCGCTGATCACGCTTAAGGCATGTTTGAGGTAATTCGCACACATCTCCTGACGGCTGTTCTATCGTTTGGGTCGGTTGGCAGGGTCCTAAATGCCGCCCGGCGGTGTTCCCAGAGCACGTGCTGCCGAGCTGTAACTAGCCTATTGCTCCTTAACAAGGCTTGGTGCTATACTCATGCCTCTAAAGCAAAAACACCGCACAACAAGGCGTAGCTGGCATGAAGCAAAAAGGGGAAACCACCATAACCGATATCATGATGGCGGTAGAGGCCAAGAAGAAGGTGCACCACCGCCATCCCTGGCGCAGGCGCCTCATCGCATTGGGATCACTGCTGGCGCTAATTGCGCCTTTTGCACTACCCCTGGCCCTTATCGGCGGGGGCGTCGGCACTGTAATGCACGATCTTTCCCGAAATCCCTATTTAAACATAGAAAACGAGGTCGATAACTACTACGCTACGGCGGAATATCACATCCCCGTCGTTCAGGACGATATGGCCCAATTGGCCAAAACACACGCATTGGGTAATCAATACCTTTTGTACCTTTACGCATGGAACACGGAAATCGTTACCCGCAAAAATCCGCAGTACGCCACCGCTACCTACGATTTATACATCCGAAGTAATGGCCGTACTACAAGCAGTTATAGGCTTACGGTAACACTGTCCATAATGAGTGACGGCCGTCACTGGCGCATCCTTACCATCAATAGGTCAACCTGATCCCGCTTACATAGTGCACACACACTCGTTTTATACTATCGGCCGTTATCATCAGACCGTTGAGAGCGTCAATGTAAAAACTGTGCCTACTAATATCGTAAATATATGCCCTGTTATCGTTGACTATGCACGCAAAAACGGTCTATAATCGCCATATGGATACGAAAACAGTATGATTCATGACCTAGAGGATAACAAATGATCGCAAATAGCTTCAAATCAGATCAACATCAAACTCACTTAGACCACATGGCTGACATATTGTGGCCTGATTAAAGGCATTACCCAAACGCTTTAATGCTATCAATATATATATAATGGAGGTCAGTAATGACGGATACTTCCGCAGAAAAATGGGTTGAGTGGTCAAGAGACCACGTACTTCCAAGCGGCATGCCCCTTGCAATGTTTGCCAAAAACGGCCCCCCGGCTTCATCCATCACCGATGAGGCTCACGGGCTGGTGATGAAAGATATCAACGGCCACGAGGTTATCTCCGGCTCAAGTTCGGCGGTGAACGTAAATCTGGGCTACAGCAACCCGGAGCTGGCACAGGCCGCCTACGATCAATTACTCAAGATGGGCAACGGCGGCTTTACACCGGGTGGAGGCACCACCGCATCCATCGAATACGCCTACAAGCTGGCGCAGGTCACTCCCAAACACATCAACCGCTTCATGTTTGTGCACAGCGGCTCAGAGGGCAACGACAGCGCCTACAAGATAGCCCGATACTACTGGTCGGTAAAAGGCAAACCGGATAAGTTCAAAATCATCAGCCGCAAACTGGACTATCACGGCCTGACCATCGGCGCCATGTACTCCACCGACGGCTCGGCGTTCCATAACAACTTCGGCCCGCAGCCGTATGGCTATTTGCAGATACCGGAGGTTCATTGCTACCACTGCCCTTATGGCAAAATCTACCCCGGCTGCAATATCGAGTGTGCCGAAGGACTGGGCGATGCAATAGAGAAAGAGGGGGCGGATACCGTGGCTGCGTTCGTTGCAGAGCCCATCTATGGCGTTGCCGGCACCATCATACCGCCTGCTGAGTACTTCCCCCGCATACGAGAGATTTGCGATAAATACGAGGTCCTTTTGATTGATGACGAGGTGATGACCGGCTTCGGCAGAACCGGTAAATACTTTGCCTTTGAGCACTGGAACGTTGATCCGGACCTGATGATAATGTCCAAGGGCATCACCGGCGCTCAACTGCCACTGGCGGCAATAGCCGTAAGCGACGCTGTTTTTGATGGGATGAGCACACAAGCGCCGTTTATCCATTTCCACAGCACCGGCGGACATCCGGTATGCTGCGCGGTAGCTATAAAAACCTTGGAGATAATGGAAAGAGATAAGATTGTGGAAAACTCGGCTAACCTGGGCAAACACCTGCTCGACCGCTTAAACGAAATGGCCGATCATCCGCATGTCGATGACATTCATGGGCTTGGCCTGTTTGCCGGTTTCGAGATAGTCAAGGACAAGGCGAACAGAATCAGCTATGATCCTGCGCTGGCAATACCCAAAAAGTTTGTGGCGGCGAGCACCAAGAGGGGAGTGACCGTCCGCGCTTCGGTTTCCACCGGGCGTATTCAGGTTGCACCTCCGCTGGTGGCCACCAAGGACGATGTGGATAACATCGTCGATGTAATGAAGCTGGCGCTCGATGATTTAGCGCTGGACTAAGCAGAAATTATGAAGGTAAGGCAGCATCAAAAAGCACTAGCCCGTTCGACGGATTGACAAGTAACAAAACTTTCTGGCATAATCTAAAACTAGCTTAAGTTTAGGTTAGGTCATACACATTGCAGCAATACCCTAGGTATCATGAAGCAACGGATGACCCCAAACTCTAAAGGCAAAAATCAAGAGAGGAGGTCGTCCGATGGCTTTCGAAGAAAAGACTCTAAATTGCGTCGAGTGCGGTGCGGATTTTCCGTTCACCGCTGAAGAGCAGGAGTTCTACCAGTCCAAGGGCTTTGAAAACGAGCCCAAGCGTTGTGGCCCATGCCGTCAGTCACGTAAAGCACAGCGTAGCGGTTTCGGTGGCAGACGCCAGATGTACCCGGCGGTTTGCGCCCAGTGCGGCAAGGACACCGAAGTTCCGTTTGAACCACGCAACGGTAGGCCAGTGTACTGCAGCGATTGCTTCAGTCAGCAACAGAATAGATACTAGTATCTAAATAACAAAAGAAAAGAGCGCACTTAATTTCAATAGCTTGCTTATAAGTGTGCTCTTTTCTATGGGCTTTACCGTGGGAATGGTTCTCAGCTTTCAGACGCCGGACGGCAGCTATTCGTACGATATGGCAATAATACTAAAACACACCTAGGCCTAAACTGCCACAAAACTCTTGACAAATAAACAAAACAGGTCTATTTTATGCTTTCTAAGGCTTTTTAACTGAAGGAGGCCAAGGATGGATCATTGGATGTGCAGCAAGTGCGACTATGTCTATAAGGCGGATGCGCCGTACAACGTATGCCCCAGCTGTGGCGCTCCGTGTGACTTTTACAACGTATCGTGCTATATACCGGAGTGCGGCGGCCCCGACCACATAGATGAACGCCTGGTCGCCGAAAAGGTCAAGCAGTCCAAAAAAGGGCAGCCATAACACAAAAAAAGAGGTGCGACATAAAGATAAGTGATATTGCAAAAATCAGGGGGCGGCCCGTGATCACCGTTGGGCCGGATGCCACCGTCCGTCAGGCGGTTCAGGTGCTGGTCGACAGCAAAATAGGTGCACTGCCGGTGGTGGATAGAAGCGGCGCGGTACTGGGAATAGTATCTGAAAGAGACCTGCTTAAGTCGTGCGCCCTCGGCAACGTGACGATGGATACCACTAAGGTTGAGACTATAATGACCAAAGACATCGTCATTGCTTTGCCTGAAGACGACATAGGTTATGTTTCAAGCGTTATGGCCCAGCATGGAATACGGCATATGCCGGTGATGGCAGGGCCCAAGCTGGATAATATGATCTCCGTGCGGGATATTGTAAATGCAGAACTTGCCGACCTTCAGGTGCAGGTGAGATTCCTCAACGCCTACATTTCGGGAGGAATGGTCTAAACGCCTGCCCGATAATATTGAGCAGGTATGGAGAATATGCCAAGCCTCAAAGCGGCTTTTAGCGGTGTTGAAGCTGTCGATAAGGAGGGTGCGGACTAAACCCGTTTGTTCCACTTATCGCGCTTGGCCAGCCCTATCGACAGATATATAACGCCCATGACCAGAAGCGGCAGGCCGACAACAAACGACACGTCCAGAAACAAAAAGATGATCATGGAGGCAAGCCCCACCGGAAACCACATCGTTCCCATCATGAAGAAGGCACGGTAATTCGGCTCAGACGGTTTGCCGTCTCTTCTGTGCCTCCAAGTCAACACCAGCGCTGCTACTCCAGCCAACACCAGTATAAACGCAATGGTAATGGAAACTGCCAGCGTTCCGATCATTTAAGTCTCCTTTAAATATCTCAGGAAAACTGCCAAATAATAACATAAATCGATAAGCTATGCATAGGGGTACTAAGTACATTGCCTTTGTCAATGCCGGGTAAATACTAACTGAAAGGAGGCAAGGCAAAAGGGCAGTTAAACGCCCAGCCCTATGAATACGGCAAACGCACACCCGATGCCAATTACAGCTCCGGCGATTATCTGAGGTATTGTGTGCTCGCCCAGGCGGTAGCGGGCAAAAACCAGCAGCAGCACCAGTGGAAGAGCCGCCAGACAAAGCCAGCCGAAGGTAATTCCCAGCGCCGTCATAATGCTTGTCGTCGACGACAAGTGCAGGCTGGCGCGGTAGAAGAAGTTCACCAGCACCACTATCAGCATGGCGCTGCCCACGGATATTACCAGCGCCAGCAGGCTAACCGGCCCATTCAGCAGATACAGCCCAAGTGCAGCGGGCACAATGAACAGCAGCGCCGGCACAATCATCTCTCCTGTGCGCCCGCGGAAGAACTCGCGCGAGTGTATGCGGCTGCCGTCAGGCTTTCTCATAGACCTTATCCTCAGATACACGTAGCCTGACGAGAAGGAATAGAGCAAAGCAAGAGTAATCAGCGTCCACTTGACCCAGCCGATAAATGAATCTGTTGCGTAGTAGGTTATCAGCGCCACTGCGGGGGTGTAAACCACATAGGGATGCAATGCCTTTGAGTAGAGCGCCTCAAACCTGTGTTCTTCTTTTCCCAAAACGCCTTCCATTGTTTGCCTTCGTCTAAAAACGTTCGCGGAGAATGATAGCAAATCTATGTGATAATGTCCAGCATCTAGCATGGTACTTTTTACATGTTATTGACGTTATGATATTCAGGGAAGGGCAGGTTCGTAGAGTGGATGACGCTGCATAAGCATATCGACAAATACGTTATTGCTTAAGTAAAGGCAAGCGACACAAAAAAGCGCGGTTCAAATGAACTACACTGGAAGATTCGAAAGAGTAAGATTCCGCTAGTTATCCAGCAAAGCAGGGGTCAGATCATCAAACTCTCTTTTGGATATTATTATCAACACAAGCGCCATTAAACCGAATATCAAACCGCAAACCACGCTGCAAACCCCGCCTAATAGTATCGCCATCTTGTAGTTCCGGCCCTTGGACACAAAGCGGCGGCTGCCCCAGATAGCAAGTAAGGCCGATGCCAGCATAATCAGCCCCACAACGTGTTCAAGCGTGCCATACCATTGCCACACGGCTATAGTCCATATTCCGGCAATAAGCCCCATTAGCCCGCACATAATCACCAGTATTCCTGCCGCTCCAATATAATCACGTCCCTGGTTCAACAAATCGTCTCCTGATCGTAATAGATATAGACATCCTAAATCATAACACATGTTCAGGTATTAATGAAGCTACCTCGAGATCACTTATCGGGGTCTAAAGGGGCTTTTCACATACTATGATGCCAAACATAGATATAGCACTTTTCCTTGCCGCTTGCCCGTAGTATAATGATGCACAGTCATTCGTGATGCGAAACTAAGGGAGGTTCTGTGCATGGAAAGCACGACACAGCCTACCAGAGAGTGGTTCAAGGACTGGGCCAATGAGTATGATAATACGCTGGGCAAGATCAAACGCCACCACCAGCTGCTGGAACTTGCCGTTAAGATGTCAAAAGTAAAAGACGGCGAACACGTACTGGATATCGGGATTGGCACCGGCCTGACATCGCTCAAGTTCCTCAAAGCAGCTGACTGTACCATCATCGGCATCGACAACTCCCGGGACATGATGGATATCTGCACAGATAAATTAGACAAGCTGGGCATAAAAGATAAAATCGAGTGCCGCATGATGAACGCCGTATCGCTCGACTTTCCCAAGGAATCCTTCGATATCGTGGTCTCCACCGTTTCACTGCACCACGTCAAAAACAAGTATCCGGTGATAAAGGCGATACACAGCATACTCAAGCCAGGCGGCAGGTTCGTTATCGGCGATCTAGATGTGGATACCACCGGCAAACTAACCGATTCCAAGCGCCTGATGAGGATATTGGACTATCTTATGCCGGAACTGGTGCTGGCGCTTAAGGACGGTGGCATCGAGGGCTTTTCGCGCATGTACGATAACGGCAAAAAGCACATACTCAATGACGGCGAATACTGCATCAGCTTTGAACAGTGGGCAGATATCTGCTATCGGGCGGGTTTCGCTAAGGTCGTGGTCAAATCCATGCCCAACTTCGAGCGTTTCAAGGCGCTGTGCGCCTATAAATAAATGCCCATACGACAAAAAACGGCTATCTATGTGTATAGATACAATTGGAACTTAATTTATACGAAGGAAAGGGCGAAAAATGAGTGGAGATGAGAAAGTAAGCGTAAAATTAATAAAGGGCGGCACGCTTATCGACGGAACCGGCGCCGATGTCATTAAAGGCGCCGATGTCCTTGTCGAGGGATCGACGATCAAGAACATCGGCAAAGACATAGCCGCACCTGCCGGCACCGAGGTCATCGACGCTGCAGGCAAAACGGTTATGCCCGGGCTTATCGATTCGCACATTCACCTCTGGGGCAGCATTGCCGGCGGCATGCAGGAATGGATGATACGGCCGCTTGAGCTCGGCCTGCTCAAGGCCGCTACCGATGCCAGGGCAATGCTCAACGCCGGCTATACCATGGTCAAGTGCTGTGGCAGCTCAAACGGCCTACACTTAAGAGACTCCGCCGCTGAAGGTACGCTGAAAGGGGTGCCCCGCATCATAGCATCGGGGCACTGGATAAGCCAGACCTTCGGCCACGGCGACCCTCACCTCCTGCCCACCGAATACGTAGACATGCGCACCACCAGGCACCGCTCTGTCGTCACCAGCGCTCTTCTAGCCGACGGCGTCGACGAGTGCATCAAGGCCACGCGCTACGCCCTGCGTCAGGGCGCCGACTTCATCAAGATACACGTTTCCGGCGGCTTCACCTCGCCCCGGGACAAGGTCACCGATGTACAGTTTAACTTGAGTGAGATAAAGGCGATAGTTGATACGGCGATGCAGGCGGGCAAGTACGTTACCGCCCACTACCAGAAGTCCATTCCATCCTTAAGGAACGCCATTTTGGGCGGGGTAAAAACCATAGAGCACGCCCTGCTCACCGACGACAAGAGCGTTGAGATGGCCATGGAAAAGGACGTTATCTTCGTCTCCACCATGTCCGTTTTCCGCAGGTCCTTAAGCATGAACAACGAAAATGCCAAGCTGATTATAGAAAGCTACAACCGATTACACGAGTACGGTGCTGTATTCGCCGCCGGCACCGATAACATGGGCATTGCCGATACCGCCGGCAAAAACGCGGGCGAGCTTGAGCTGATGGTACAATATCTGGACCTAACACCTATGGACGCCATAGTTACCGCAACCAAAAACGGCGCTAAAGCCTGCTTCATGGGAGATAAGACCGGCACCATAGAGAAAGGCAAGCTGGCCGACATCATAATGGTAAACGGCGATCCGTCAAAGGATATCACCGTCCTGCAAAACGCCGACAAGGTAGAGATGGTCATGCTGGAGGGCAACATCGAGAAGAGGGTTTAGCCCGCCTACCTATCGCCATCGCCGGCCTTGCTTGCGGCGATGGCCTACTTCTCATTCACAGTATTTTCTATACTTTAAAGCGATTGGCACTTTCTTAAGTCGGGTAATCGGGCTATGAGCCATATTGCTCATCCATGCCCGCTTTAACCGCATCGTTCTTGGCAAGCGTTACAGCAAACAGCTCATCAAACACGGCGGGCAGCTTTTCATCCAGCACATTAACTCCATCCCCGGTAATGCCGCCGTTGGTGGCCACGCGGTCGATCAGGCTGTCGAACGGTATCTTCCTCTTGCTCAGCAACGTGGCCGTGCCCAGCATGGTGGTGCGCACCATCGCCAGCGCCTCTTCCTCGCTAAAAACACTGTTCTTTACCGCCGCCGCAGTAAAGTGCTTCATCATCGCCGCCATAAACGCCGGCGCGCAGCTGGTGATGTCGGCGCCTATCTCGAACTGATCTTCGGCGATGATCTTGACCGTTCCTATTTTAGAGAGGCATCTTTCCAGCCTCATGGAATTGTCTTCGGTAACCTTCTCGTTGTGGTGCACAAGTATAACGCAGTTTCTGGTGCCGCAGGTAAGTGAGGGAATAACCTTGGAGATTTTACCGTCGTATATCTTGGCAACATTGCTGATTGTGAGCCCGCCACTGATATACACCAGGTGCGCATCCTCGGCCAAACTGGGGTTTATCTCTTCGATAACCCCCTTAACCTCGTTTGTGCCCACGCAGATGAACACGGTGTGGCACCGCTCAGCCAGCTCTGTATTGGATTGCATCACCTCCAACCCGGGATACTTGGAGATGAATCCGGAGAGCTTTTCGCGTGAGCGCGTCGATACGATAACCTCCTGCTCGATGAGTGAGCCGTACCTGAGCAGGCTGCGCAGCAGCACTCCGCCCATACTGCCAAAACCAATAAATCCAACCTTGCCTTCCATTACTATCGCCTCCAATCAAGTCGCATTGTGCTGCCTATAATAGCATATTAATCGCGGAAGTCAAAAGGGCGCATCCAAAATATATATAAAGGTACGTCGATTCTAGGAACAAGGCGCCGCCACCTATTCGGGGCTGGCTTCTGATTGTGGCTGTGGTTCTGACTCGTCCTCATCATCCAGATCGTCGAAATCGGGAACGGCATGCATCAGGCGTCTCGTAGGGTCAAGGCGGTTAATAGCGGAGCTTACCCATATCAGGGTGCCTAGCAGCGCATAGGCAAGCACCGAAGCAAAGATGTAGTTCTGGGGATAGCGCATAATCCAGGGAATAATAGGATCTCTTTGCGATGTGGGATCGTGCAGCGCAGGGTCCCAGTTGTTGTAAAACCAGTCTGCTATGCCAGTGCCGATGGGGTTGAGAAACTGGCGCACGTCCTGGCTGCTCATAAGGCTTGTGACAACCCCAAAAACAACGCCTACCAGTACAAAGCCAAAGTACATGGCCAGGTTCTTTGACAGACTCGTCTTCTTGTCCAGCAGCATGCTGAACACAACCACCATAACCAGATGCACTAACAGAAAAAAATAGGCCATCACCGCTCCGCAAGAGCACTTTAAAGCAAATGCTCTTGGTTTATGATATACCATCTGCTACTTGCAAGTCTATTCGTCACTTGTCGATGGCATGGGTCGGCTTGCCCCCATACCACATGTGAAACCTGATGCCCAGCTTGCGGAAGGTGATTGTAAGCCAGATGATAGTGAAGGTAACCGCCAGCGTATCTACCACCGGAAACACCATCCAGATCCCGCGCTGACCAAAAAGCTCGGTCAGTATGATCACGCCCGGCAGCCACAGCAGCAGATCGGGCGTGGATGTCAGTATCAGCGAGGCAACCCCCTTGCCCACGCCCTGGAAAAAGTTGGTAAGTGCTATCTGCAGCGTAAGCGCAATAATACCGATTCCAGCTATGCGCAAACCTTGAATCCCCAGCGTAAGAAACTGCTCTTCTGAGCCGAACATCGACATCACCTGTCTCGGTATGATGAAGGCGATAAGAGCGCATATTATCCCCCATACCACAGCAACCCTTGCCGACTTGGAGACCACCTCGCCCACACGCTCCAGCTTCCTAGCACCGAAGTTGAACCCTATCAACGGCAGCGTCCCCTGCCCCAGCCCGACCACGGGCATGATCACCATGCTGAAGGTGCGCATGATCACGCCGAACACGTTAAGCGTGTTGGCGCCAAATTCAAGGGCTATATTGTTGCTCACCGCAAGCGCTACGGACGTACCGCTCATGCGCACGATCGACGCCAAACCAATGCGGTATATCTCAAACACCGTCCTGATATTGGGCATAAAGTACTTGAGATTGAAGCTGAACGACGTCTTGCCCATTACAAAGTAGATTACAAACAGCAGTGTGCCTATACCTCGCGCTACGGCGGTGGCAACGGC